>JAPLQN010000043.1 GCA_026399645.1 Candidatus Methylopumilus sp.
AGAGACTGCTGGTGCAGGAGTTAAGAATAAAGTGCTTGGAGATAATTTTAAAAATTCTCTGGCTTTAGATGTTAATCCCCTGCCAATAATAAGAGGTATTCTGCCACCCGCACGATATTCATCTGCAAGTGTAAATGGTATTAAATTAAATGTAGCAATGGATTCATTTTTACTATTTAGAATTTTTCCTTCAAATGGCTGAATAGTAATTTCATCTCCGGTTTTCATCTGGCTGACATCACACTCAATAGGAAGTGCACCGGAATCTTCTGCTGTATTAAAAAATATAGGCGCAATCTTATTGCCCAATACAATGCCACCCGTTCTTTTGTTTGGAATAAAAGGAATGTCACTTCCCATATGCCATTGAAGAGAATTAATTGCTGATTTCCTGGATGAACCTGTTCCCACAACATCACCCACATAAGCTATGGGTAATTGTCTTACTTTTAAGTCCTGAATTGTTTTAATGCCGCTTGGCATTTTATTCACTAACATCGCTTTTGCATGTAATGGGATATCTGGTCTCGACCAAGCTTCTTGCGCAGGCGACAGGTCATCGGTATTTGTCTCGCCATCAACTTTGAAAACTAGGGCTTTTATTTCTTTAGGTAATGCAGATTTTTTTAAAAACCAATCGCCATTTGCCCATGACTCCATTAGGTTCATTGCGGCTTTATTACCTGACTTTACTTTTTCACTCACATCGTGAAATGCATCAAAAATTAAAATGGTATGAGATAAAACTTTTACGACATCATCAGCAAGATTTGAATCTAGAAGAGAAATAAGTGATTGAACGTTATAACCCCCTACCATGGTTCCTAGTAATTCAATTGCGTTCTTTGGCGAAATAAGCAAAGACTTTTCTATTCCCTTTGCAATATCTGTAAGGTAGGCAGCCTTAATATATGCAGCTTGATCAACACCTGATGGAACGCGATGACAAAATAATTCCATCAGCGTCTGGGTATCTTTTGTATCGGGTGACTTTAATAATGTTACGAGTTCTGCGGTTTGTTTTGCTGTCAAAGGAAGAGGCGGAAGATCCTCTTTTAATCGCTCAGCAGCTTCTTTTTTGTAATCATCGATCATTGGATTTAGATGGGCTTTAAAAAAATAATTTGTTCCTCTTAGTATAAAGCTATTACATTGATCTTAAAAGATAAATCAATAGAATATGGCGGCAGGATACTTTAAATAAAGCTACTACAAACCCATAACACACATCACTTTTTATCATCTAAAACTTGAACGAAACAGGACTGAAATAGTCTTTTCAAATATGACTTTTTATAATTTACCTCTTTTTCCGCTGAATGTAGTTGTTTGCCCTAAAGGCATTATGAACTTACGTATATTTGAGCCAAGATATTTAGATATGACCAAAGCATGTCTTAGAGAAAATACTAGCTTTGGTATTGTTGCAGTGTTGCCAGAAAAAAAGGCAGGTATGACAGACCATTTACCATTCGCCAGCGTTGGAACCTTAGTAGATATTTTAGACGCAGATGTTTCAAAAGAAGATCTTATTATGATTAGCTGTCAGGGGAGCAATAGGATTAAAGTCAATGGATTTACAGTTCAAGAAGATGGTCTGATTATAGGCGAGGTATCGAACATAAATAATGATTTACAAATTCCAATTCCTGACGATTTAAAAAAAGTAAGTGAAAATCTTAAACGCTTAATTGAATCATTACCAGAGCAAGGTATATCAGAGAGAGATATTCCTATTATGAAACCCTATGAATACGAAGATGCTACGTGGGTTTCAAATAGATGGGTTGAATTGTTAGACATACCTCTTATTGATAAACAGCGTTTAATGCAGATTGATAGTCCGATTGTGAGATTAGAGCTTATTAATGATGCAATAAATTAAATTGCAAAAAAGTTTAGCTAGCTAGTAGGTGAATCAAATAATTTAGGCTTAAGTCTTAACAAGAAATTAAAAAATAAAATTTATTTTAATAATGGCGGAAGGGGCGGGATTCGAACCCGCGTTAGGTTATTCACCTAAACACGCTTTCCAGGCGTGCGACTTAAACCGCTCATCCACCCTTCCGAAAAGAATCGGCATTATAACTTATGCCTCACTTTGCTTTAAGAATCATCTTTTCTCTCTTGATTAAAGTGCTTACTCGTATTAAGGTTGTTCTATTGAATTTATTTACCGTACGTCTACAGCAGTACATCCGTTTTAATAATTTCATAACTTATTGATTTATATAGTATTTACTATTAATTAACTATTAACTTAGGGGCGATTTATGGGCTTAGAAACATTAAATAATCTTGGAGTAAAACATCCATTTAAGGCCAAATATGACAATTATATTGGCGGTAAATTTGTACCTCCAGTAGACGGCAAATACTTTGAAAATATTTCACCAGTGACTGGCAAAGTATTTTGTGAAGTTGCACGATCAAATGAAAAAGATATTAATTTAGCGCTAGACGCAGCGCACGCAGCTAAAGATGGCTGGGCAAAAAAGAGTCCTACTGAGCGCGCAAATATCTTGATGCAAGTAGCAGACATCATGGAAAAAAATCTTTCAACCATTGCGATTGCTGAAACAATTGACAACGGTAAGCCTCTTCGTGAAACAACTTATGCTGACATTCCATTAGCAATTGATCACTTCAGATACTTCGCAAGTTGTGTAAGAGCGCAAGAAGGCAGTATCGGTGAAATTGATCACGAGACAATGGCGTATCACTTTCATGAGCCTTTGGGTGTTGTTGGACAAATTATTCCTTGGAACTTCCCAATTCTAATGGCAGCCTGGAAATTAGCGCCTGCGATTGCTGCAGGAAATTGTGTTGTGATTAAACCAGCAGAACAAACACCTGTATCACTTCTAGTTGTGCTTGAATTAGTAGGACATCTCATTCCTCCTGGTGTATTAAATATTGTGAATGGTTTCGGTTTAGAAGCTGGTAAACCACTTGCAAGCTCGCCACGTATTGCAAAAATCGCATTTACAGGCGAAACATCAACAGGTCGATTGATTATGCAATATGCATCACAAAATCTTATTCCAGTGACATTAGAACTTGGTGGTAAATCCCCTAATATCTTCTTTGAAGATGTGATGGACAAAGATGACAACTTCTTTGATAAAGCGCTAGAAGGCTTTACATTATTTGCACTCAATCAAGGTGAAGTATGTACATGCCCTTCACGTGCTTTAATCCAAGAATCTATTTATGATAAATTTATGGAACGTGCTCTTAAACGTGTTGCAGCTATCAAACAAGATAATCCTCTTGATATGACAACCATGATTGGTGCTCAAGCATCGAGTGAACAAGTTGAAAAAATTATGTCTTATATGAAGATTGGTCAAGAAGAAGGCGCTCAACTCCTCATCGGCGGTAACCGTAAAAAATTAGGCGGTGAACTCTCAGAAGGATATTACATTGAACCTACTGTATTTAAAGGTCATAACAAAATGCGTATTTTCCAAGAAGAAATTTTTGGGCCAGTCGTTTCTGTCACAACATTTAAAGATGAAGATGAAGCGCTTGAAATTGCAAATGATACGCTTTACGGTTTAGGCTCAGGCGTATGGTCACGTAACGGTAATCGCGCATTTAGAATGGGCAAAGGCATTAAAGCAGGTCGTGTTTGGACTAATTGCTACCATGCTTATCCTGCACATGCAGCATTTGGTGGATACAAACAATCAGGTATCGGTCGCGAAACACACAAAATGATGCTTGATCACTACCAACAAACTAAGAATCTTTTAGTGAGCTACAGTGAAAATAAACTTGGTTTCTTTTAAGATTTAATTTAACTAAATTAAAGGCAAGACTTTGACGTCTTGCCTTTCTTTTTTATGGAAAAAACTTTTACACGCATAGATACAACCGAAGCTGCAAACACGCTGATTGATTCTTTAAAAGAAAAATATGGTGAAATCATATTTCATCAATCAGGTGGCTGTTGTGATGGAAGTGCACCGATGTGCTATCCCAAAGGTGAATTTTATTTAGGCGGCTCT
>JAPLQN010000018.1 GCA_026399645.1 Candidatus Methylopumilus sp.
ATAGATTTATATTTTTCTGTCAGCTCAGGTGATGTCTCTTTCAATAATGCGCTTACATCCGTATAAGTCATACGAGCTTTTGACTCCATAACCGACGGATAAAATTTATAAGAAATAACTTTTCCATCGTCATCAATGATCATGTCACAAACCATACATAATCGATCGACGTGCGGATTAAGTGAGCATAGGCCGTTTGATAAAGCCTCAGGCAACATTGGAATCACTCTTCTTGGAAAATAAACTGAATTGCCTCTATCAAAAGCTTCTTTGTCTAAAGTATTATCGGGTTGCACATAAAAACTTACATCAGCAATAGCTACAATTAAACGCCAATTTTTATCAATACTTTCCGCATAGACTGCATCATCAAAATCCCTTGCAGTTTCTCCATCAATAGTAATAAGATGTAAATCACGCAAGTCGATTCTTCCCTTAAAATCTTTTTCTGATACTTTTTTAGAAAAAGACTCTGCAATGCGAATTGTATCGTCTGAGAAACTGTAAGGAAGTTGATGTTTTCTTAAGGCAATCTCAATTTCCATACCGCTGTCTGCATAATTACCAAGAATTTGAACTACCTTGCCCATAGGTCTTGATTTGAATGAAGGTTGAGCAGTAATTTCAATGACAACTATTTGACCAGGTTTAGCGCCCATATCAAGGTGATATGGAATGAGAAAGTCTTGATTAATTCTCTTATCTTCAGCTGCAACGATCGTAACGCCCTGCCCTTGAACTACCCTACCCACTAACGTTTCATTCTTTCTTTCAAGAATCTCGATCACCTTACCTTCAGGTCGGCCTTTCCTATCTTGCCCTACAGTCTGAACCATGACACGATCATTATGAAGGACCTGCATCATCTCCCTAGAAGACAAGAAAATATCATCTCCTCCTTGATCTGGAATAAGAAAGCCAAATCCATCGGCGTGGCCTTGTATGCGCCCTGCAATAAGATTTAATTTTTCGGAAATGCAAAAATCATCTTTACGATTACGCATAATCTGACCTTGTCTCTCCATTGCTCGAATACGTTTATTAAATGCTTCAGATTCATCATCAGCAATTTCAAGCAACTCAGTAAGCCTTAAAATTGAAAGAGGAACACCCTGATCAGCCATGATCTTTAAGATTAATTCTCGACTTGGAAGGGGTTTTTCATAAAACATAGCCTCGCGTTCTTTTTGAGGGTCGTCTTGTCTTATAGATTTATTTTTTTTACTCATATGTGCGTCATTGTGACATTAAATTAAGAAAACATAAGATGCTTTTAATCCAAAGCATACAAATGTGGAAGATTTCTGCCTAAGCCCTTGCAATCTAAGCCATATCCAAATACAAACCTATTGGGCACTTTAAGGCCTATAAAATTTGGTAAATAAGATTTTTCTTTTGCTATCTCTTTATCAAATAACACAGCGGTATAGATGGCTTTGGCTTTCATTGCTAAGCATGTAGCTGCAATTTCTCTAAGAGTAATACCTTCATCCAAGATATCGTCAAGAATCAAAACGGTTTTACCTTCAATATCTATTGGCGGCTTTACAAGCCAATGAATTGGACCGCCAGTCAAAGAGGCTGCATAGCGCGTTGCGTGAATATAACTATATTGAATATTCTTTTCTAGGCGAGGTAAAAGTTGTCCTGCAAAAATTAACGCGCCATTCATCACACATAAAACATATAGATCATCTGTTTTAATTGTTTGGTTGACTTGATCTGCAATATTCTGAATTACTATTTTTATTTCAATTTCTGAGTAGATTACAGAAGATTTACGAATTAATGCTTGAATGGTATCCATCAACGAATAAACTGCATCATGATACTGATTTTAGAAATGCTGTGAATTCTTTTCCGATTTCTGGATGTTTTTTTGAAAATTCGATATTGGCCTTTATAAAGCCCAATTTGTCACCGCAATCATAACGCTTACCTTCAAAAAGATATGCGAAGATAGCTTGCTGACTAAGCAACATTTGAATAGCGTCAGTGAGCTGGATCTCTCCACCCTTCCCAGGTTTTATTTTTTCTAAACAATCAAAAATTTCCGGATTAAATACATAGCGACCAATGACACCTAGAGTGGATGGGGCATCTATTGGCTGGGGTTTTTCTACAATTGAATTAATTTTATATAAATTATCTTTGGAGTCGCCAACATCAACAATGCCATATTGCACCGTTTTTTCTTTTGGGATGTCTTCAATGGCAATGACTGATGATTGTTCTTTTTGGTGCTGCAAGATCAATTGTTTTAAAACTGGCGTATCGGCATCAGTTAAATCGTCAGCTAATAAAACAGCAAATGGCTCATCGTTAATAATTGTTTTTGCTTGAAGAACGGCATGGCCTAAACCTAAGGGCTCGGATTGTCTGGTGTAAATACATTTCACATGAGAAGGAATGATGGATCGGATTGCATCCAATAAAAAATTTTTATTGGATGCAATAAGGCTCGCTTCAAGCTCAACATTCTTATCAAAATGATCTTCAATAGATCTTTTGTTGCGACCCGTCACAAAAATAAGCTCCGTAATGCCTGATTGAATTGCCTCTTCGACTGCATATTGAATTAAAGGTTTATCCACAATAGGAAGCATCTCTTTTGGGTTAGCCTTTGTTGCAGGTAAAAAACGCGTACCGAGACCGGCTACTGGAAATACAGCTTTTTTTATCGCTTTCATAGGTATAAAATCGCTTTCATAGGCTTTAATTGTTTAATATTTAACTTTAAATAATATATATAACTATATGTATTAATTACAAAATTTAATTCCACTTATTCTTTTCTTCATCATCTATCTTTTTAGCTTCCACCCAGTATGATTTTTGGTTGGTAATCTCTTTTTTCCAAAAAGGAGCATCTGTTTTTAGAAAATCAATAATAAAATGACAGGCTTCAAATGCTTCTTTTCGGTGTTTTGAAAATACAATAATACCAACAATAGGCTCGCCTACTTTTAATTTGCCATATCGATGCACAATATAAACATCATCTAAATTCCATCGTTGGGATGCTAATAATTCAATATCTAATAATGCTTTTTCAGTCATACCAGGATAGTG
>JAPLQN010000029.1 GCA_026399645.1 Candidatus Methylopumilus sp.
CAGTTAGAATAATTAAACCTTCACTATCAGTGTCAAGCCTACCTGCAGGATAAACATTAGGTATTGGAATAAAATCTTTTAAGGTTTTATGGTTGTCATGCTTACTAAACTGACAAACCACACCATAAGGCTTATTAAATATTATTTTCATTAAAATAAAAGTGAGTATGAATGCTTAGTAAAATTAATTTTCCAAAAAATGCATCTAAAATTACAGTCAATTCAAACTTAACTTTGAATGTTCCAGACCGTCCCATTATCCCATTTATTGAAGGCGATGGCATTGGTGTAGACATTACACCGGCAATGCTTAAAGTCGTCAATCATGCTGTCTTAAAAGCTTATGGTGGAGAAAAGGAAATTACTTGGATGGAAATTTATGCAGGAGAAAAAGCTACAAACACATACGACAAAGATACATGGCTACCTCAAGAAACTCTTGATGCTATGAAAGAGTACGTTGTATCTATTAAAGGTCCACTCACGACGCCCGTGAGCGGAGGCATTAGATCTCTTAATGTAGCAATGAGACAAGAGCTCGATCTTTACGTCTGTTTAAGACCTATTGAGTACTTTGATGGTGTGCCAAGCCCTCTAAAAAATCCTGAAAAAACTAATATGGTTATTTTTAGAGAAAATACAGAGGATATTTACGCAGGGATTGAATGGCAAGCATACTCCGAGGAATCCAAGAAAATTATTCAAATGATTTCAGAGTTAGGTATTAAAAATAAAATCCGCTTCCCCGAATCAACTGCTATAGGTATTAAACCTGTTTCCAAAGAAGGTAGCCAAAGACTTATAAGAAAAGCGATTGAATATGCTATTGAGCATAAAAAAAGATCGGTGACGCTGGTCCACAAAGGCAATATTATGAAATTTACTGAAGGTGGGTTTAAAGAATGGGGATATGAACTCGCCCGAGATGAGTTTGGTGCGAAAGCTATTGAAGGGAAACCCGGCTTTAAATGTGATAACGGCCTTATCATCAAAGATTGCATTGCAGATGCCTTTTTGCAAGAAATTTTACTGCACCCCGGCGAATATGATGTTGTAGCCACGCTTAATCTTAACGGAGACTATATTTCAGATGCATTAGCTGCTCAAGTTGGAGGTATTGGTATTGCACCGGGTGCTAATTTATCAGATTCGACTGTTATTTTTGAAGCTACCCATGGTTCCGCCCCAGGCATTGCGGGTAAAAAAATTGCCAACCCTAGCTCTCTTATTCTGTCGGCTGAAATGATGTTAAGACATATGGGATGGTCGGAAGCCGCTGGCATCCTTTTATCAGCATTTAGAAAAACATTAGTAGCTCAAAAAGTCACTCAAGATTTTTCATCGCAATTAAATAATGTGGACGCGCTATCCACAGATAGCTTTGCTGATGCCATCATAAGTTATATGTAAAAAAAAAGCCCGCTTTCGCGGGCTTATTTATTTAATTTGAAACTAGGCTTTATTTATATTTGAAGCTTGCTTGCCTTTTGGTCCGTCTGTAACGTCAAAAGTTACTCTTTGACCTTCTTTAAGACTTTTATATCCTGTATCTACGATTGCTGAGAAGTGAGCAAATAAA
>JAPLQN010000078.1 GCA_026399645.1 Candidatus Methylopumilus sp.
GTAGGCACAGGAAAAGCTTCAAGTTTTAAAGCGCTTGCTGAATCCCTTGTGAAAAGTGTTGAGGGCGATCTAAATACAATTAAATATATTGATATGCCAAATGATCTTAAGGGAAAATATCAGTACTTTACTGAAGCTAATATAAAAAAACTAAAAGATGCTGGATATACAAAGCCTTTTCTTAGTATTGAAGAAGGCGTTGAGGATTACGCAAAAAATTATTTAACTAAAAGTGATACTTACGCATGAGTAATGAAAATTTAAAAAAAATTGAATCTATTTTTAAGAAACATCAAGATACGATTCAAAAATTATCTTCGCTTATTCCACAGATCAGTGAAATTGCAAGTCTTATTAAGAAAACAGTTCACTCAGGTGGTAAAGTGCTGATCTTTGGGAATGGCGGTAGCGCTTCTGATAGTCAACATATTGCAGCAGAAATTGTAGGTAGATTTGTAAAAGAGCGAGAGGGACTTCCTGCTATTGCATTAACCGCAGATACTTCAATTATTACCGCTGTCGCAAATGACTATGGCTTTGAGCATATTTTTTCAAGGCAAATTGAAGCGCTATGTTTGAAAAATGATCTGGTGATTGGTATTTCCACTTCAGGCAATAGTAAAAATGTCATTAAAGGGCTAGAAAAAGCAAATACATTGGGCGCCATTACAATTGGTTTAACGGGTGGTGATGGTGGTCTCATTAAAAAAATATCAACACACGCTATCGTTGTAGACTCAAATGAAACGGCAAGAATTCAAGAGGCACATATTCTCATTGGACACACACTCTGCGAACTCATCGATGAAGGTCGATAGCTTATGAGTGAAATTGACATTATTAAAAATAAATTTAACGCACAAAATCAGTGGGCCTTAGTTGTGGGTGATTTAATGCTAGATCGCTATTTAATAGGTAGCGTCTCAAGAATCTCCCCCGAAGCACCTGTTCCAGTTGTCAGATTAAAAGAGTCATTCGATCGCATTGGTGGATCAGGCAATGTCGCAGCTAATTTAGCACAACTTGGTATCAAAACAATTTTAGCTGGCCAAATTGGTGATGATGTAGATGGCAAAAAGTTACTTGATATCCTCAAAAAAAATAATATTGGGGTAGATGGCATTGTTAAAGACAAAAATCCTACAACCACAAAAACACGGATTATTGGCGAACATCAACAAATGATGAGAATTGATCAAGAAGCAACAGCAGATTTGATTGATTCTAAACCGCTGATTAAAAGCATATCAACGCTCCTTAATAAAAAACCTTCTATTGTTATATTGTCCGACTATGCAAAAGGAGTTTTAAGTGAAGCGCTATGTCAACATGTGATTAAACTTGCAAAATCAAAAAAAATACCTGTGCTGGTTGACCCTAAAGGCATTAATTACAGTAAATATAAAAATGCAACTGCGATAACACCAAACAAAAAAGAAGCTATCGAAGCTTGCCATATTCACGTCACAAAAAATACGAACTTTTTATCACCTCTTCTAAAATTACAAAAATCTCTTAATTTGCAATTCATTGCCATGACGAAAGGAGAGGATGGTATTGATTTGATACAAAAAAATACTATTAAAAATTTACCTGCCGTCAATCAACAACAAGTATTTGATGTGTCAGGAGCCGGCGATACTGTTATTGCGACTCTTGCAGCGTGCATGATTGCAAAGATACCTATTGAGTCTTGTCTTAATATTGCAAATGTAGCTGCAGGTATAGTGATTGGAAAATTAGGGACGATACCTATCACGCTTCAAAACCTTATAGACACCCTAAGTTCCAAGCATTCCGAACAAGAGAAAAAAATATATTCACTCTCACGCCTTATGGAACAAGTTCTTGTTTGGAAAAAACAAAAAAAGAAAATTGTATTTACAAATGGCTGTTTTGATATTCTTCATGCAGGTCATGTGACTTATTTAGAAAAAGCAAAAAAACTAGGCGACGTCCTTATCTTAGCTCTTAATAGCGACTCATCAGTCACAAAACTAAAAGGCAAATCAAGACCTGTGATTCACCAAGAAGATCGAGCAAGAGTTCTCTCAGGGCTTTCTTCCGTGGATAGTATTATCATTTTTAGCGAAACAACACCGCTTCATTTAATAAAAAAGATTCAGCCTGATATTTTAGTTAAAGGTAGCGATTATAAAAAAAATCAAGTTGTAGGCCACCAAGAATTAAAAAAGTGGCATGGCAAAGTTGAATTAGTTGACGTTGTGCCAGGTAGAAGCACGAGTGCTATTCTCAAAAAAATCTCTTAAGATTTTGAACCCAAAAAAAATTCTCATTATTGGACCATCATGGCTTGGCGATATGGTGATCGCACAAAAGCTATTTAAGGTTATTAAAGATATTTATCCTAATAGTGAGCTTCATGTAGCCTCTCCAGCTTGGACGATTCCGTTAGTGTCTAGAATGCCTGAGGTTAATCAATCCATCTCATTACCTTTTTATCATGGCGAGTTAAATATATTAAAACGTTATCAGATTGCTAAAATTTTGAAGCTGGAAGGTTATTCTCAGGCTATTGTCTTAACAAATTCATTTAAGTCAGCTCTGATACCATTTTTTGCAGGCATTCCAAAGCGCACTGGTTTTTTAGGAGAAATGCGTTTTGCTTTAATTAATGATCGCATTAAAAAAGATCCTTCACTGTATAGAACAGTTGACCAATTTTTAGCTCTTGCACCAAAATCGAAAAGCACTAAGGTTAGTTTATTGACGTATCTTATCTCGAAGCCCAGTCAGGGTAAAAAGCTTTTGATAGGTAAATTAAGCTCATCTAAAAAAATTCTTGGTATCGCCCCTGGTGCCGAATACGGTGAGGCTAAAAGATGGCCTATTGAGTATTTTGCTGAAGTAGCAAATGAGGCCATACAAAAAGGATGGAACGTTATTTCATTAGGCTCTGCTCACGATCAAGATTTAGGGAAAACTTTAGATCGACTCACAAAAAACAAGGTCATTAATCTGATCGGAAAAACTAAACTTGAAGAGGTGATTGATGTAATGAGTTTATGCCAAACATTCTTAAGTAATGATTCCGGACTTATGCATGTCGCGGCAAGTTTAAATATTAAACAAGTCGCTATTTTTGGCTCTTCTGACCCTAAAAAAACCCCACCATTAAGTCGGCACGCAAAATTAGCTTCTCTTGGTCTCCCATGCAGCCCTTGTTTCGAAAGAGTCTGCCCTCTTCAGCATACTAATTGCTTAAAAAATATTAAGCCTAGTGAAATTATTAAAAAACTTATTTAGTGATTGAGATCGTCTAGCTTTTGATGGACTTCAATTTTATTTTCTTCACAAAAATGTTTCCACTCGAAGAAATTTGTCCAGTCACTTAAGAAAATAAAATCTAAATTATTTTTCTTTGCAACTTGATAGTCATATTTTGAATCCCCAATAAATAGAGCAGGAGATTGTCCTGTTGTTTTTTTTAATTCTCGCGCCACAATTTCTTCTTTTGAATCAGGGCTGCCAAAAATACCAACATCAAAATATTTTAATAATGATTTCCTAGAAAAAAGCCGAATAATTTCTTCTTGATCGCCACCGGATACAATCATCCAGTTAGCCTGTTTTGTTTTTTCTCTAAGACTTTCTAAGCCTTCAGCGATATCACAATTTTCAAGAAGTCTCTCTACTTCTATGTTCAATTGTCTTAGGAGATGATTCATTGATGACTCATCTACTGGTTTTTTAAGAATGGCTTCTAAAAAATAGGTGAATTTAATATTCCTAGATATACCTGTATATTCGATGTGATGGTTTACTAACCTCATAGCATCTTCTTCAGACGCTCCAAACTCTAATGCGGTTAAGCGATATGCTTCTATTTTTAGGAAGTTTGAATTTAGAACAACCCCATCACAATCAAATAGGATTGTTTTATATTGGGAAATAGGCAGCATTATTTTTGAGTAATGCTAAAGACGTTGAATCGCACTGGCTTCTTTTGCTAGCTTTGTAATTTCTACCCAATTTTTATTTGCGACAAGATCTTTTGGTGTTAGCCAAGTTCCGCCGCAGACAGGAACATTAGGCAGACTTAAAAAATCTGAAGCTGACTGAACAGTTACACCGCCTGTTGGACAAAACTTAACGTCAGAAAAAGGACCTGCAAATCCTTTCAGAAGATTAATACCCCCCACTGCAACTGCAGGGAAAAGTTTTAAGAAATAATAGCTATCATTATTGGCCATCATAACTTCGCTACCTGTCGATACCCCGGGTAATAAAGGTAATCCAATGTCCAAACAATGCTTTCCTATTTCACTTGTATAGCCTGGGCTCACTGCAAACTGACAACCAATTGCCATTACGGCTGAGGCATCTTCTTTAGTTCGAACTGTTCCGGCTCCAACAATCGCCTCCGGTAGATGCTTAATAATTCTATCCATAGCCTCTACAGCACATGCAGTTCTTAAAGTGACTTCTAAAACTCTGATACCGCCTTCGAGAAGAGCTTCTGCCATAGGCACGGCGTCTTCAATTTTATCAATCACAATAACTGGTATCACTGGTCCATAATTTGCTAAATCTAATGTTTTCATATCGTCCTTATATTATTAAAGCCATGTGACTGCCCCTTCTTCGGCAGATAGCACATTTTTTCTCATGCCAGCGAATAACTCGCGGCCAATATCATGAGCATTATCATTTCTATGTTTGTCTGAAAGTGTTTCATACTCTCTTTCATGCCATGTATCTTCATCAACTAAAACATTAAGAGTCCCTACCAACGCATTCAATCGAATCGTATCACCATTGCGAATTTTTCCGATAGGTCCATTTGCTGAAGCCTCTGGACTTAAATGAATTGCGGCTGGAATTTTGCCTGAGGCGCCGCTCATTCTTCCGTCCGTAACTATAGCCACTTTAAATCCCTTATTTTGAAGCACGGCTAGAGGTGGCGTAAGTTTGTGTAATTCTGGCATTCCATTTGCTTTAGGTCCTTGGAATCTGACGACTGCAACAAAATCTTTTTCAAGCTCTCCTCTATCGAACGCGCTTAAAAGCTCTTCTTGTGTATCAAAAATAATTGCAGGGCCTTCGATAATGTAACGATCTTCTGGTACAGCGGATATTTTAATGACTGAACGTCCGAGATTACCATTCAGCAATTTAAGTCCACCTGATTCACTGAATGGTTGTTCTGCAGTTCTGACAATAGTTTCATCACCGCTTTTTTTAGGAAGGTCAGTCCAAATAATTTTTCCATTTTCTTTGCTAGGTTTTTTTGTATATTCTTTTAAGCCACCTTCACTGATAGTCATGACATCCGGATACATACATCCAGTTTCAATGAGCTCACGAATCACAAATGCAGGTCCGCCTGCGGTTTGAAATTCATTGACATCAGCTTTGCCGTTTGGATAAATACTTGCTAATAATGGCGTTGACTTCGCAAGATCATGAAAATCTGTCCAGTCAATAATAATTCCTGCGGCTCTTGCTATCGCAACCCAATGAATAAGATGGTTTGTTGATCCGCCAGTTGCTAGCAAGGCTGCCATTGCATTGACTATCACTCGCTCATCTACTAATTTACCAATAGGTTTATTATGTTTATTTTTTATAATGTTCAAGAGAGATCGCACCGACTCGCGTGTAATTTCTTCTCTAATATCTTCCCGTGGATGAATAAATGCAGCGCCAGGAATATGAAGACCCATAGCCTCCATCAACATTTGATTGCTATTTGCAGTACCATAAAATGTGCACGTACCTTCACCATGATAAGCAGCAGACTCAGAAGCCAGCAACTCTTCGCGCCCCACTAGTCCTTGTGCATATTTTTCACGTACTTTAGATTTTGAAGTATTATCGAGGCCGGTAGACATTGGACCTGCTGGCACAAAAATTGTAGGTAAATGTCCAAAATGCAAAGCACCGATCAATAAACCAGGGACAATTTTGTCGCAAATACCCAACATAAGAGCGCCATCATACACATCATGTGATAAGGCAATTGCTGAAGACATTGCAATAGTATCCCGAGAAAATAAACTTAACTCCATGCCTGGCTCGCCTTGTGTAATTCCATCGCACATGGCAGGCACACCGCCAGCTACTTGAGCAGTAGCATCGAGCTTATTTGCTTCATCGCGAATAATTGAAGGATAATTTTCATAAGGCTTATGTGCTGAAAGCATGTCGTTATAAGCCGTCACAATCGCAATGTTAGGCTTCTTCTCACTAACAATTCTTAATTTGTCATTTTTAGGAAGAGCAGCAATTGCATGTGCCACATTAGCGCAACCCAGACGATCTGCTCCACGCTGCCTTTGAAGCATGGCGTCCACGCGAGCCAAATAAGCAAGGCGTGTTGGTCTACTTTTTTCTTTAATTCTCTCGGTAATTTCGACTATGGAATTTTTCATTTAATAGATTCGTTTGGTTGAATGAATAAAAATTTCTTTCTATGACAGATTATCCTAGAAACACTTAGTAAGCGTCAAACGATTAAATATGAATTAATTATATAAATGATTTATAGGCATTGATTTATATGAGAAAATTCTCTATATGGTTCGTATACTTATCATTAAAACATCCTCATTAGGCGATATTGTTCACTGTTTACCTGTCATTAATGATATTAAATATTTTGTTCCTGAGAGCTCGATTGATTGGCTGGTAGAGGAATCCTTTGTAGATGTGCCGAGGCTTCATCCAGGAGTAGACTCTGTCATTACAATTTCTCTAAGATCATGGAAAAAAAATCTAAGAAAAAAATCAACTTGGGTTGGGCTTTATAAATCCATTAAAGCTATCCGAGAAAATCATTACGACATTATTATTGATTTTCAGGGTCTTTTAAAAAGTGCTTTTTTTACTCTATTTACCCGGGGGGATATTCATGGTTTTGATAAAGTCTCAATCCGAGAAGCGGCTGCCTCTTACTTTTACAAATACACGCATACCGTATCAAAGCAAATTCATGCAGTTGTTCGCAATCGAGAATTAGCTTCCAAATGTTTTCAATATGAATTACTAGATCAGTCAGCTCATTTTGGATTAGAGATTCATAATATCAACAACTTTAATCTTTCTGAGCGCTATGTCGTTCTCATTCATGGATCAAGCAAAAAATCAAAGCAATGGCCCATGGAACATTGGCTCAAAGTTATTCAGTTTTTTAATGTCCTTGGCTTGAGGGTTCTTTTGCCATGGGGCAATCTTGAAGAATATCATTTCTCTAAAGCTCTCCGTAAAGCCTCAACCAATTCTTTAGTGCTGCCTAAAATGAATATTAGCGATCTCGCTAATATTATTTCAGGAGCTAAATGTCTCATAGGCGTTGATTCTGGTCTCACCCATCTTGGAAATGCGTTGGGCATTCCAACTATTGGTCTTTATTTGGATAGTAACCCTTACCTCACTGGTGTTTATCCCAACATTAGGGTGCCGTCAGTTAATCTAGGCGAGATAGGTGTGACACCTACCCCCGAATCCACGATTTCTCAAATTGAAGCAATTATTTAACTTCTACCCCTTGAAATTTACTACTTCACCCCCAAATTTGTTTTAAACCGCACCATCTTTAAAAGATTTAAAAGGTAAAAATATGAACGCAGAAGAGAAAAACAATACATCCGCAGATGAATCAGAAAATCATTCAGATCAATCAGCTACAGACAATCCAGAAGAAAAACTAAAGCTCCTAGAAGAAAAATTAGCTGAAGCTGAAGCGCAGGTTCTCTATGTTAAAGCCGAGGGTGAAAACATAAGAAAACGTTCCGTTGAGGATATTGATAAAGCTAGAAAGTTTGCATTAGAAAGATTTAGTGGTGAATTACTTTCTGTCAAAGATAGCCTTGACGCTGCCCTTGCTGTTGAAAATGCAAACCTCGAAAGCTACAAAAATGGTGTTGAAATTACACAAAAACAATTAATTAATGTATTTGAAAAATTTGGAATCAATGAAATTAGCGCATTAGGTGAAAAATTTGATCCTAATCAACACCAAGCAATTAGCATGGTGGAATCGGAAGAAGAGCCAAATAAAATTTTAACAGTACTTCAAAAAGGTTATCTACTAAATGAAAGAGTTATAAGACCAGCTTTGGTGACCGTTTCTAAAAATAAAAATACATAAGCTCTTGAAATACTCAAGATCATCCCAATTATAGATATAACAAATTAAACAGATTTTTTAAGGAAAAAAAATGGCTAAAATTATCGGAATTGACTTAGGAACAACTAACTCCTGTGTGGCTGTTATGGAAGGCGGAAAGCCTAAGGTGATTGAAAATGCAGAAGGTGCTAGGACTACCCCTTCAATTATCGCCTATCAAGATGATGGTGAAATCTTAGTTGGCGCCCCAGCAAAAAGACAGGCAGTCACAAATCCAAAAAATACACTTTATGCTGTAAAGCGATTAATTGGTCGCCGTTTTGAAGAAAAAGAAGTTCAAAAAGATATTGGTTTAATGCCATATGAAATTTCAAAAGCTGACAATGGTGACGCATGGGTAACAGTGCGTGATCAAAAAATGGCTCCACCCCAAATTTCAGCTGAAGTTTTAAGAAAAATGAAAAAAACGGCTGAAGACTATTTAGGCGAAGAAGTCACAGAAGCTGTAATTACAGTCCCTGCTTACTTCAACGACGGTCAACGCCAAGCAACTAAAGATGCCGGCCGAATCGCAGGCCATGAAGTTAAACGTATTATCAATGAGCCTACCGCAGCTGCGCTTGCTTTTGGTTTAGATAAACAAGAGGGTGATCGAAAGATTGCAGTATACGACTTAGGTGGAGGAACCTTTGACGTATCAATTATTGAAATTTCTACTGTTGATGGCGAACATCAATTTGAAGTACTCTCAACAAACGGAGATACATTTCTTGGTGGTGAAGACTTTGATAATCGCTTAATAGATTTCTTGGCTGATGAGTTCAAAAAAGAAAACGGACTCGATTTAAGAAATGACTTGCTTGCTAAGCAACGTCTTAAAGAAGCGGCTGAGAAAGCAAAGATTGAACTTTCAAGCAGTCAACAAACTGAAGTTAATCTTCCTTATATTACAGCTGATGCGAGCGGCCCAAAACATCTTGTCGTTAAAATCACACGCGCAAAATTTGAGTCTCTTGTCGATGATCTTATTGAAAGAACAATTGAGCCTTGCAAAGTTGCAATGAAAGATGCGGGCGTTACTGGTAGCGACATAGCAGATATCATTTTAGTGGGTGGGCAAAGCCGTATGCCTAAAGTCCAAGAGAAAGTAAAAGATATTTTTGGTAAAGAGCCTAGAAAAGATGTGAATCCAGATGAAGCGGTAGCTGTGGGCGCTGCAATTCAAGGAGGCGTTCTTCAAGGCGATGTAAAAGATGTATTGCTCCTTGATGTAACTCCTTTAAGTTTAGGTATTGAAACACTAGGAAGCGTCATGACTAAACTTATTAAGAAAAATACAACAATTCCTACGAAAGCATCTCAAGTATTTTCAACAGCGGAAGATAATCAAAATGCTGTGACAATTCATGTGCTTCAAGGTGAGCGTGAGATTGCTTCCGGCAATAAGAGCTTAGGTCAATTTAATTTGACTGATATACCTCCAGCACAAAGGGGTACTCCGCAAATTGAAGTGACATTCGATATCGATGCCAATGGTATCTTGCATGTATCAGCTAAAGATAAAGCGACTGGCAAAGAAAATAAGATTACGATTAAGCAGTTAAGTATGCTGATGAAGACCGTAAAATTAGAGAACTTGTGGATGTTAAAAACTCTGCAGATGGCATGATTCATTCAGTAAAAAAATCAATCACCGACCATGGGGATAAATTAGATGCTGCAGAAAAAGAAAAAATTGAATCTGCTATAAAATCTTTGGAAGAGTCTTTAAAGTCTGATAACAAAGAAGAGATTGAGGCTAAAACAAAAGAGCTTATGGAGTCATCACAAAAACTAGGTGAAAAAATATATGCTGAACAACAAGCACAACAACCTAACTCTAGCGGAACACCGCAGGAAGAAAAAACAGTTGATGCTGAGGTTGTGGATGCTGAATTTGAAGAAGTAAAACAAGACAAATAAGATAAATAACTTTTAACCACTAAAACAACATCATAAATTCTGATGTTGTTTTATTTTTTGAAAAAATATCATGGCGACCAAAAAAGATTATTACGAGACTCTTGGTGTATCTCGTGACGCTTCAGAAGATGAAATAAAAAAAGCTTATCGTAAGCTTGCGATGAAATATCATCCTGATCGGAATCCTGATAATCCAAAAGCTGAAGAAAATTTTAAGGTAGCTAAAGAAGCTTACGAAATACTTTCGGATTCACAAAAAAGAACAAGTTACGATCAGTATGGTCATGCAGGTGTAGATCCAAGCATGGGCGGTCAGGGATCTGCAGGATACTCAGACTTTAATGATGCCTTTGGTGATATTTTTGGTGATATTTTTGGTGGAGGTCGTGGCGGTCAAAAATCTAATGTTTATCGCGGAGCTGATCTTCGTTACAACATGGAAATCAGCTTAGAAGATGCGGCAAAGGGCACGGAAACAAAAATACGTATTCCTGTTATGACATCTTGTGAGCCATGCAAAGGTACTGGTGCTAAACCTGGCACACAACCTGTCTCTTGTGATACATGTAATGGTCATGGCCAAGTCCGAATGCAGCAAGGGTTTTTTTCTGTTCAACAAACATGTCCTAAGTGTCATGGAACGGGAAAAATTGTCAAAGAACCCTGTTCGACTTGTCATGGAGCCAGTCGTGTCAAACAAACTAAAACACTATCCGTTAAAATTCCTTTAGGTGTAGATGAAGG
>JAPLQN010000072.1 GCA_026399645.1 Candidatus Methylopumilus sp.
AATAAACACTTAACACTTTTTAACATACTAAAAAGTGTAGGTTTTATTGGGAGTAACGCAATGTGTCAAAGGTATATCTAGTTCAGTTATATTTTCTATACCACTACAGGGCCCAAAAAGGCTGATTCCAATTCTTTTTGCATCATTGTGTAAAGAAGCAAAAAAACGATCGTAAAATCCTTTACCGTAACCTACTCGATAACCTTTAAGATCAAAAGCCAGAAGAGGCGTGATGACAACGTCAATAGCATCATTTTTTTTCCAAATAGGATCAATTGGTTCGGTAATGTTATTTTTTGTTTGTTTTGTTTTGGTATCAGGGGCAAATTCTGCATTTTTTAATGTGCCCTCTTCAAAGTTACTAACAGGCACCACAACATTGATGTTGTTTTCCCAGCAATACTGAATGATCAGCATAGTGTTTATCTCACCCTTTGAGACGATGGGTAAAAAACAATGAATACACGCAGGCTTAAATTTTTTAATAAGCTCAATAGTATTTTGGATAAGATGAGATTCTTCTTCTTCAAATACGGCAGCAGGAAGTTCTTGGCGCTTTTTTAAATATGTTTTTCTAACTATATCTTTTTTCATAATATAAGTTGTCGGGGTAATAAGGAATTGGTGGTCAGATGGAGCCTCACAACAAAATCGTGAAGAAGCACAAGTATAGCAAAGATAGCCGTGTTATCTTCTACCAAGCAGTTATTGGTTAATCCAGAGCTCTAAAGCACCTAGTTAAGTGATGCAAAGTTTTGAAGGCTTTATCCCTTATAATTTCGATATGAAATCCTACAATATTCTCTTTCTCTGCACAGGCAATTCTGCCCGTAGTATTTTGGCTGAAGCGTTAGTAACAACTTTAAGTGGCGGTAAATTGATTGGTTATTCAGCAGGGTCTAATCCAGCGGGAAGGGTAAATCCTTTTGCTTCTGAGTTAGCAATAGAAATGGGTTACCCAAAAGAGAAGTTACGATCCAAGAATTGGGATGAATATAGTTTGCCTGATTCACCACAAATGGATTTCATTATTACGGTATGTGATAACGCAGCTAATGAAGCGTGTCCTATTTGGTCAGGCCATCCATCAACAGCGCATTGGGGGTTTCCTGATCCTGCGAGCGTTGAAGGAGCAGATGCAATTAAACGAGAAGCATTTCAAAAAACACTATTAGGATTAACAAAGAATATTGAAGCACTTATTCAGTTACCTATCGATCAACTAGATTTATTATCCTTAAAGAAAGCTATTCAAAACATCCATGATGAATAAAAAATATTTAACAGAATTTTTTGGTACCGCACTATTATTGTCCGTCATCACAGGTTCAGGTCTCATGGGGCAAGCACTTTCCTCTGGCAATGATGCTGTAACCCTGCTTGGTAATAGTATCGCTACAGGCGCTGGCCTTTATGTATTGATTATGATTTTAGGTCCCATTTCAGGGGCGCACTTTAATCCATTAGTCAGTGTGATGGCTTACACCCAAAAACAATTAAAACAAAAAGACTTGCTACCTTATATTGCTTCACAAATTACAGGCGCAATTTTGGGTGTTTGGATGACACACTTGATGTTTAACTTACCTATCATTCAAACATCAACAAAGCTAAGAACTGGATTGGGTATTTGGGTCAGTGAAGTGATCGCCACACTGATATTGCTTACAGTGATTTATCTAGGATTGAAATATGCTAAGAAACATATTGCGATAATTGTGGCCTTAACAGTAACCGCGGGCTATTGGTTTACTTCATCAACTTTCTTTTGTAATCCGGCTGTGACATTTGCTCGAAGTTTAACAGACACATTTGTAGGTATTGCCCCACAAAATACTTTAGGATTTGTCATTCCGCAAGTTATTGCGCTCATTCTCATACTTCAAATTATTAAAAAATAGTTTTATAAAATACTTTTATAAAATACTTTTACATATAGTTAGATGTGAGGAGAAGTGAGATCATGAACATTATTTTTTGAAAGAGCACTCTAGAACACCTACTACCTCTTCCCCAAGATATACCATCATTGCCCCATTGGTTCTATTAAAAGTATAAGCGTATTTATCATTCCAAAAGCGCATACTTTTCTCATCAATAGATACTTTAGTTTGGGGGATTTTATTGACTATAACAATTTGCTTCGCCTCATCAAATTGCACTGACAAAGTTCCACCATCAATTGCATTACAAAAACTCGTCTGCATTTCAGCGTATAGATTAGATGCAAAGAAAAGTGATAGAAGTAAAGTTAAAAATTTCATTTCTTATCTTTCATTATCTATAGAGCCACATAACTAGTCGGTTGCCCTATAAAAAAAGCGGAGTCTTTAGAGGCTAATATATTCTTATGAGGATTTAAATTTTTTATAAAAACCTAAAAATTTATTTTTATTAACGAGGTACGAGATTAACCAGAATATACCTATATAAGCAAATGAGGATAAGAAATATTGAGGTAAGTATTCCCAACCATGTAATACGCTCTCAAAAAAAGATGGATTTCCAAATCTTCCAGAAAACATATAGTAAGTCTGAGTGGAAATTATGAAAGCTAATATTATTGCAATAGACACTATGGGAATAAAAATTGATAATTTTTGAATTGACTTTTTATTATGTAAAAAGTATCCACTTAGCCAAAGAACACCATACGCAGGAATAAGCCCCCAATAACCATTAGTTAAGCAAAAACCTAATTTTGGATCGAAGGCTGATGCACCAAAATCTATAACCAATCCAAGTAAAAAAAGCGCAAGAAAAAATCTAATATTTTTGAGATAAATTCCTCCAACCAGGAATAAGGCTAAGCTTGCATCAGGAAGACTATAGAAAGTTGTGATGTGGCTTCCTCGAGTTAATATCAAAACTAAAGATAGAATGATTAAGAAAAGCGTCTCATGTGTTTTTAATCTTAAATATTGGAATGTCATAATTTTCCTTAAATTCAATAAATAAACTTTACTCTAAATTTACTGTGGCTCATATCGCAAGGAGATAAAAAAACTTTGGCTGGGCGTTTGGTAACGAAAACCATCCGTAGTTGGATTTCCTTCATAGGCATAAGTATAGTTTTTACCTAAAACATTATCTACCCTAGCATTCATTGTTAGATTTTTGGTAATTTGATAATCAGCAAATAAATTTGTTTTAATATAACCCGGTATATTAAAAAGATTTGCAGCATCATTATATCTGTTTCCTGACCCAGTAGCTTCAAAACCTAAATTCCAATTTTGAATGAAATAATTTAAGCCCACTGTACCGAAAAAATTACTTCTTCTTGGTAAGTATTTATCAGCACTTTCATTCATTGGAGATTGCACTGTGAAACTACTTTTGACCTGAAAATGATTCATAAAATGGCTACTTGATACTGTTGCGCCATAGATTTCAGCGGTATTGATATTGTAAGGTCGAAAACCAGTTGTACCATCAGAAATTATAAAGTCTGTTATTTTATTTTTAAATGTCACAAAAGAAAAAAATTCTGCGTCAGATTGATATTTAAGTTGCGCTTCAACATTTTTAGATTTTTCTGGCTGTAAATCAGGGTTTGCGTAACTACCATTATAAAGATAATTAAAAGTTGGTGATCTAAAGGCAGTGCCAAACGACGAAGCGATGGACCAATTAGAATTTATTGCATAAGAATATCCAATATTTCCGGTTGTAGCATCTCGATAGACACTATTAAAGTCTTTCCTAATGTTAGCTTGAAAATTATGATTCGCTTGATTCAGATTATAACCAATCATATATGCATCATTTTGACGATCTTTTTTTGAGTAACTTGTATCTGTCACATTAATTTTCTGATCAAGTTTATCGTACAACAAAACTAGCGACCCTAAAGGTAAAAGAATATCATTTTGCCAAGCGATTTGATTTTGAGTAGTTTTATAAACACTATCTTTAGCTATGTAACCACCTGGGCCATAAAAGCTATAAGATTGTTTTTCAACATAGTCATCGATGCCATATCCTAATTTAATACTAGATTTCCAGAAATTAGTTATTTGAGCATTAAATGTCCCGCTTAAGCTTTCTTGATCTTGTGAATTTTCCCAGTTGGATCTTTGGTATGGAGCCGCATAACGATTATCATATTTATTTCTGCCCTGGCTTAAAAAGTATTGAAAGTTGATATCGAACTTTTCATTGATTTTATGGCTTAGAGAGACAGAAGCGCTTTTATTTCTGTAGCCATCCTTGTCCAAATTATAAATATTTGCTGGTGAATTTGCGTTAGGTTCGAAAGCGGAGAAACCTGTCGAGCTCTGACTAGATAGGTTAATAGCATAAGAGGTTGTTTCATCACCTCCTCGAATACCGCCCTGCGCTATTGAGGTATTGTATTTACCGTACCCGGAAGAGATATAAGGTTTAAAACCATTTAAACCTTTTTTTGTAAAGATTTGAATGACACCACCAATAGCATCTTGACCATATAGGCTTGAGGCTGGCCCTCTTACGATTTCAATTTTTTCAATTTGTGATAAGGGAATATTTTCTATAGCAGTTAGACCTGTTGTGGCAGAATCAATTCTAATGCCATCTAATAAAATTACTGAATGTGTTGAGCTAGCCCCCCTAAGAAATAGTGTAGAAACTTTTCCTTGTCCGCCATTATTTGATATTTCTATTCCAGGCTGTCTTTGAAGAAGCTCAGGGAGCGAAGAGGATCCTGCGAGTTTGATTTCTTCCTCAGAAATTACAGCTATGTCAGCAATGACATTTTTTTTGGAGATAGGAGTTCGAGTGGCTGTTACAAAGACATCAGAGGTTTTAAGTGTGGTGTCTGCAAAAACATTAGCTGTCAAGATTTGAGTTATTAATAGACTCGGTAGAATAATTTTTTTCATAATATTTCCTAATAATCATGCGACCCCGCATGAGATTTAAAAATAGAAATACCTTAAGGAGAAAAATAAATGTGAAAGAGCACTCACAAATCTAATACCACTCCCCGTAGTATTTCTGTGCGCGTTAATAGGCCGGTCTCCGGACTCGTAAGATTTGATTCATGGCCTTCCCGAAATAAATTCAGTGGCATGTGTTATGAATCCACGCTTACTTACCGTTGCGGGGGCAGTATAGGAATTGTTGTTACACTCACCTATTTCCCAGTTTCAATGTTTTCTTAAATGAAGATAAACCTTAAGAAGACATCACCTAACAACTTGAAAACATCGTAGCACATCTTTGGTATACTCAAACCTAACTATTTATAAATTTATTGATTGCAATGCAAAGGATATTTAGTTATGGCAAGAACAGTGAAATGCGTCAAATTAGATAAAGAATTAGATGGTTTAGATTTTCCGCCTTATCCAGGGCCTTTAGGCAAACGTATTTTTGAGAGCGTATCTAAAGAGGCATGGGCAGGTTGGCTTAAACACCAAACGATGTTAGTAAACGAGAACCGATTGAGTTTTGTGGATCCGGCAGCGCGGAAATATTTAACCGAACAAACCGAAGCTTATTTTTTTGGTGACGGTGCGGATAATGCATCGGGATATGTACCACCTAAAAGCTAATTAAAAATGAAGACGTAAAAAACACTTCCGAGGAAGTGTTTTTTTATTTTGTAAATGAATTATTCAGCAATCGTCTTTTTAATCTCTTTGATTGTTGAATGTCTAATGTCAGCACCCTTCACAGCATACACAATGTGTTCTGAGATATTTTTGCAATGATCACCAATGCGTTCGAGCGCTTTGACGACCACGAGTAACTCTAAAGACACTGAAATAGCTTTTGAGTCTTCGAGCATGTAAGTGAGAAGCTCTCTAATAGTTGCGCGATACTGATCATCTACCGCCTCATCTTTTTTTGCGATCTCAATTGTTTTGCTAATATCAAGTCGCGCGAATGAGTCTAATACGGTTTTAAGCATCGAATGAACAGCTTCTACCATCAGTTTAATTTCACCGATTTTGATTTTTTTAATATTTGGATTTTCGTTAACGCGAATAGCTGTGCGCGCAATCTTTGTTGCTTCGTCACCAATACGCTCCAAGTCTGTGATGGCTTTAAGAATCGAGATGATCATGCGAAGGTCGCCTGCTGCAGGCTGCCTTTTCGCAATAATGCGAGAAGCATCTTCGTCAATTTCCATTTCAAGGCCGTTGACTTTTTCGTCGATTTTAATCACTTTATTCGCTAATTCGACGTCGTCCTTTTTAAGAGACTCAATAGCAGAAAGAATATTCTCTTCGACTAAGCCGCCCATTTTTAAGACCTTAGCTCTTACTGCTTCTAATTCTAGGTCGTACTCTTTATAACTATGTTCTGAAGCCATTTTTAGTAATCCTTATAAACACTTACAATTTCACACTATATATTTTATTACTTATATATGACATTTTTAAGACTTATAAGCTTATTTTGTAATAGTTTTAACCCCGTCTTTTGTAGCCAATAATAAGATATTAGCTGGACGTGCCGCAAATAAACCGTTCGTGACTACCCCTACCATTTGATTGATGGCAGCCTCCATCGCGATAGGGTCTTTAATCACAAGACCATGAACGTCCAAGATAACGTTACCATTATCGGTCGTAAAATTTCGTAACTGAGGCTGCCCACCTAATTTGGTCAGTTCTCGAGCCACATAACTTTTAGCCATCGGAAGCACTTCGACAGGCAAAGGGAACTTGCCTAAGACAGGCATATATTTTGTTTCATCACATATACAAATAAAGGTTTTAGCAACTGCTGCAACAATTTTTTCTCGCGTTAGCGCACCACCACCACCTTTGAGCATATGCATATGCTCTGTAATTTCATCCGCACCATCGACATAAATATCCATGCTATTCACACTATTTAAGTCAAAAACTTCAATGCCATGTTTCCGTAAACGATCTGCTGATGCCTCACTGCTTGCAACCGCACCATCAATTTTATGTTTTACTTTTGCTAATTCATCGATGAAGTAATTTGCAGTAGAACCAGTGCCTACACCTATGATGCCAGACTTTACATATTCAATCGCGGCCTTTGCAACCTGTTGTTTTAATTCGTCTTGCGTGAATGCCATTTTTACTTAAACCCTTATATTTTATTTATAATGATGCTTTAACATCTATCATACACGCCAAGGCGATTCTTGAAAATTAGCATATGAAGAATGACTACGTAAAACGTATTAATGAAGCGCGTGTATATGACGTGGCAAAGAAAACACCACTTGAATTTCAGACACGTCTCTCAAGTCGTTTTCATAATCAGATTTTCTTAAAGCGGGAAGATTTACAACCTGTCTTCTCATTTAAAATTCGCGGCGCTTATAACAAGATGGCGGGTTTGTCTAAACCGCAACTCGATAAAGGGGTCATCACCGCTTCTGCGGGCAATCATGCACAAGGCGTTGCGTTAAGTGCACAAAAACTGGGATGTCGCGCTGTGATCGTCATGCCGACTACAACTCCCCTCATTAAAATTGATGCTGTAAAACATCGTGGCGCTGAAGTGGTGCTATGGGGCGATTCTTACTCAGATGCTTATGAACATGCGCTCGAGATTGAGAAAAAAGAGGGCCTCACTTTTGTTCATCCTTACGATGATCCAGACGTAATCGCAGGGCAGGGAACGATTGCTAAAGAAATTTTAGATGACTTTAAAAAACCGATTCACGCAGTCTTTTGCTGCGTAGGCGGCGGCGGCCTTCTTGCAGGCATGGCAACTTATATCAAAGCGATGCGACCTGAAATTAAAGTGATCGGCGTTGAGGCTAAAGACGCAGAAGCTATGAGCTTATCTTTAAAAGAAGGTAAGCATGTGGTGCTGGATCAAGTAGGTCTTTTTGCTGATGGCGCAGCCGTGAAAGAAGTAGGCCAAGTGACCTTCCCCCTCTGTCAGGCTTATGTCGATGAAATGATTGTGGTGGATAACGATGCTATTTGTGCTGCCATTAAAGACGTTTTTGAGGATACACGCTCTATTCTAGAACCAGCAGGAGCTTTATCGGTTGCAGGTATGAAAGCTTATATCAAGACACATAATTTAAAAGATGAGACTTTGGTAGGCATTGCATCGGGCGCCAATATGAATTTTGATCGTTTACGTTTCGTTGCGGAGCGAGCTGAGATTGGTGAAAAAAGAGAAGCTGTACTTGCAGTCACCATACCTGAAACTCCAGGGGCTTTTAAAAACTTTTGTAGGTTATTAGGTCAGCGCAATATTACTGAATTTAATTATCGTTTTGCAGATTCGAAGAAAGCACATATTTATGTAGGTCTTGCAACCAATGATAAGGACGAGCCATTAAAGATTAAAGCCATGCTCGATAAGGAAGGCTTGCCTACCATTGATCTCACCAATAATGAGGTTGCAAAACTTCACTTAAGACACTTGGTAGGTGGGCACTCACCCCAAGCTAAGAATGAAATGGTTTTTAGATTTGAATTTCCAGAAAAGCCAGGCGCTCTCATGAAATTTTTAGAGACAATGGGACATAATTGGAACATCAGTTTATTTCATTACCGTAATCATGGCGCTGACTTTGGTCGTGTTTTAGTTGGCATGCAAGTGCCGCCCGAAGATGAGATTAATTTTGAAGTCTTTTTAAATCAATTGGGCTATCCCTTCTGGGATGAAACAGACAATCCAGCCTATAAACTTTTCTTAGGTTAATGCTTCGTTATTTTCATGAGGCTTTAAAGGGAGAAATCCCCTGGAAGATTGTGAATATGTATTTAATAATAAAAACTAAAATATTTTTGGAGAATCGAATGCAGGTTATAAAACCAGTCGTTGTATTAGGATTGCTTATTTCATCTTTGATAGTAAATGCTGAAGATCGAGGTAAGGCTTATGTATCAAATCAAGAAGGCGGCGTCAGTGTTATTAATTTAAACACTATGGAAACAGAAGGCTCAATCGATATTCAATCTAAAAATCCACGCGGTATTGGTATCACGGAAGACGGCCATTATTTAATTACTGCAAATAAAGACGATGAAAATTTATCTGTATTCGATTTAAAAACCAACCAATTTGTGAAACATATTTTAGTAGGTAAAAATCCAGAATTTGTTCGTGTATTTAAAGGACAAGTCTTTGTGTCAACCGAGCCAGCATCAACCGGTAAACCACCTGCGGCTGGTAAAGAAGATGACGATAAAGATGAAGCAAAGATACCTGCTCGAATTGCAGTGGTCGATTTAGTAAAGGGTAAAAAAGTTAGAGATATTATCGGTGGTCCTGAAACAGAAGGTATTGAATTTAGTAAAAGTGGTAAAGAAATTATTGTGACCAACGAAGCTGACAATACAATCACAGTGCATAACTTTGCCAATGGGAAGTTATTAAAAACGATTTCAACCAAAAAATATGGGGATCGTCCACGAGGCATTAAAGTATCGCCGAATGGAAAATATTATGTGGCAACTTTGGAAATGGGAAACAATTTTATTGTTTTAGATAGTCAATTTAAATATCTTAAAACGGTTGCTACAGGCGAATCACCATATGGCGTTAGTTTTGATCGAGAAGGCAAACGATTATTTGTTGCAACTTCAAAAGCAAAAACATTAGAAGTGTATGACACCGCTAACTTTGAGAAAATTAAAGATATTCCAACGGGTAGACGCTGCTGGCATTTTAGTTTTTCACCAGATGATAAAGATATTTTACTTGCTTGTAGAAAATCTGATGAAGTTCTGGTCATTGATGCAGAAAAATTAGAAGTGACTAAGCGAATTCCTAATAAAGAAATTCCATGGGGTATCGTTGTTTATCCAAAAGCTATGGGCAGTTTAGATAGCATCAAATAAAAAGTAGGTATTTATTTTAAAAGCCCAATAAGTATTGGGCTTTTTTTATTTCAAATACTTCTCAATAAATTTCCACTCATCCTCAGTCACCGGCGGAATGGAGAGGCGATTTCCTTTTTGAAGTATGCGCATCTTTTCTAGCGTTTTAAACTCTCTTAGTTCTTTTAGACTTAATAAATTTGTTTTTTTAACAAGGGTTACATCTACATTGAGCCAGCGTGGATTTTCAGGTGTGGATTTGGGGTCAAAATATTTATGACCTTTTTGAAATTGAAAACGATCTGGATATGCAAGCTTACTTACCTTAACAACACCTGCAATCCCAGGGACATCACAATTTGAGTGATAAAAAAATGCAAGATCACCCACTTTCATTAAATCTCGCATGAAGTTTCTTGCTTGATAATTTCTAACGCCATACCAATCAATAGTTTGTTTAGGAAGCTTTGCCAAATCATCGATAGATACATCAGACGGTTCTGATTTCATGAGCCAATAACGCATAGTCTTTTTAAGTCAAATGTAAAGTGGATAAATGAGCTGTGTTGATTTTCTTAAGTGTTGCCTAGACCAGCATCCTGAACCAAAGGTTCAAGGGGTAAAAGCCTAAGGTGCATTAGGTGCAATCGCCAAGGGTGTCTTAAAAGAGCGCCCAATTTAGATCGCTCACACCGCAACCTGATGAGCTAAAACCGATGCTATAGACTAGTTCAAGGAATTATTAGCCTAAGCAACACTTAAAAAAACAAACATGCTCATCACAATATTTAGTAAAGAATAGGCAGATCTTTAGTTTTGTGCAAGCACTTCGTCGATTTGATGTTCAATCGATGAAATTTTATGGCGGAATTGAGATAAGCCTTCACCGTCAGAAGGACTTTGATTAATAAGTTCATTGGTGATATTAAGCGCTGCCATGATGATGATACGATCGATTCCTACAATAGAGCCTTGAGATTCTATGAGATCAATTTTCTGATTTAAATATTGCACAGAATCTAATAAACTTTTTTCTTGGCCTTCGGGACAAGCAACAATAAATTCACGCGCCATGATAGTGACAGTAACATTTTTTGAGCTCATCGATTTTCTTCAGGAAGTTGCTTCATCATTTTCTCGAGACGAAGGCTTGCCTCTTTCATATTGGATTGAAGTTTTGTAAGTGTTGCTTCGGTGGATTCGAGACGAGTTTCGAGTCCCTTATTTTTTCCCTGAGCAGATTCAATTAAGCTGATGAGCTGCTGAATTTTTTTTTCTAATGCGATGAGTTGTGCTTCCATACCTTCACTATAGTTTAAAGAATTGAAGTGCGTCAATAGCGAACAAATAAATTAAATGGATCATGATTTCTTTTTGGCTCTTGGATGTGCTTTATCGTAAATACTTGCAAGATGCTGAAAGTCTAGATGGGTATAAACTTGCGTGGTGCTGATATTGGCATGACCTAACATTTCTTGTACAGCCCTCAAATCTTGACTGGATTGCAAGACGTGTGAGGCAAAACTATGTCTTAATAAATGAGGGTGAACGGTACTATCAATACCTTGCTTGATAGCCCACATTTGAATGCGATACTGAATAGCTCGGGCTGACATGCGATTTCCTCGCTCGGTAATAAATAAAGCATCCGTCGATTTTTCATCTGTTTTGATAGCCGCGCGTTTTTCAATCCAGCATTGAATGGCATGGACAGCTTTTTGGCCTATAGGGACCATACGTGTTTTATTGCCTTTACCCGTGACAGTGATGACACCTTCTTGAAGATCGAGATCGTTGATATTGACATTCACTACTTCACTTAAACGTAATCCAGATGAGTAAAATAATTCTAAAAAGGCTTTATCTCTTAAGCCTAATAATGAGGTGTCATCAATAGAAACGAGTTTAACTATCTGCTCAATCGATAAAGTTTGCGGTAATGTCTTAGCGCTCTTCGGTGCATGAACATCTTTGACAGGGTTTTCTTTAAACTGGTGGCGCTCAATTAGGTAATTAAAAAATCCTCGCCATGCGGATAACATACGTGCGATTGATTTGCCATGGAGTCCTTGGCTATTCAGCTTGGTACTTGCACGTCTGATGTCTTGGATAGTGAAGGACTCAAAACGATCATGCTCAATAAGCACTACTAGCTGGGCAAGATCATGCGCGTAACTTTTAATTGAGTTGCTACTAAGACCTTTCTCAAAAGTAAGGTAATCGATATAGCTTTTTTGGAAGTGATTATGTTCCATAGGTTTTAAGTGATCTCAATGTCTCCCTCATAGAGAGTAACGGCCGGACCTTTCATCATAACAGGGCATGAGGACCCTTTCCAATCGATGGATAATGATCCGCCAGGCATTTCAACCTTTACTGGTGATATAAGCAAATGACGTTTAATCCCTGATACTGCCGCAGCGCATGCCCCTGTTCCACAAGCAAGTGTTTCGCCTACACCTCTTTCATAGACACGCAAACGAATATGATGGGGCGATACAATTTCCATAAATCCAACATTAACGCGTTTTGGAAAAAGTGCATGTGATTCCAAATAAGTACCTAATGTTTCAACACGAGCTTGAAGGGTGTCTTTCACAATGATCACTGCGTGAGGATTACCCATAGATAATACTGCCATATTGATTGTTTCTTTTTGATGAGGCAAATCTATTGAAATAAGATATTCATCCTTTTCGACATCTGAAATAAATGGAATAAGTTTAGGATTAAAAATAGGCTCGCCCATATTCACTTCAATCATATGCTCATTATCTTCAGTGAGTTCAATGACGCCTGATTTTGTTTCTACCCGAATGGATTGCTTGTGGGTTAAGTGTTTGTCTTTTACAAATCGATAAAAACATCGCGCACCATTTCCACATTGCTCAACTTCGCCGCCATCTTGATTGAAAATACGATATTTGAAATCAACGTTTTCGATTAATGTATTCTCAACAACGAGAAGCTGATCAAATCCGATGCCGAGTTGTCGATGAGATAAAGATTTGATGGCGTCTTTAGATAACTGGAAAGGAGACTTTGTATGATCGAGCACTATAAAGTCATTACCAATCCCATGCATTTTTGTAAAATGAAGTTTCATAAAATGATTGTCTCTTATTTGTTTGGTTTTTTAAATCGCTGATAATTCCAAAGATACTGTGTGGGATATTTTCGAATGAGCATCTCAAGCCGATTATTAATACCTTGGGGGGAGTGATCTTGACCCAAAGGTTCAATATAGACGTCATATCCCCGGCCTCGCTTAAGTCTATGGCCAAAACCAAGGAGAATAGTTGCGTTCGAAGATTCTGCAAGTTTAGAAACTAGCGTCATGGTATAGGCAGGCCTATTAAAAAATTGAGCCCATATGCCCTGGCCTTCATTAGGAACTTGATCAGGTAACACGCCAATGGCCTCACCTTTTTTTAATGCTTGCATTAATTGCTTAACGCCATGGAGGTTGGCTTCAGCAAGATGAATTTGGGGGTGACGCCTTCCAGATAAAACAATATTTGCAAGCCAGTTTTTTTTTGGACGTTTAAATAAAACAGTGATGGGATGAAAGTGTGCATAGTACTGCGCAGTAATTTCAAAACAGCCTAAATGAGGGGTTAAAAAAATAATGCCTCTTTTATTTTTAAGAGCAGTTTCAACATGCTTCCACCCATAACATTGCTTGACCCAGCGAAAATTTTTTTGAGGTGAGTTAAACCAAATTGCAGGTGCCTCCACAAGACATTTTCCAATTTCACCAGCCGTTAATTGCGTTAGTTTTTTTAACTCACTTTCATCGGATGTAATAAAAACATGTTTTAAATTAGCATCTATTCGCTCTTTAAATCGACGATCAAATTGATAAGTGGCAAGACCTAATAACTCTCCTAATCCATGCAAGATAAATAGAGGTAACTGAAAGAAGAGGGTAATGAAAAATAAGGATAGTCTTGATAGCATAATTGTATTTAAACGCGTTATTTTGCTATTCTAAACGCTTTACGTAATTTAGAACTTGGAAAAAACTATGAGCGAGCATTTATTTACTTCGGAATCTGTTTCCGAAGGTCATCCAGATAAAGTAGCTGATCAGATATCAGATGCGATTCTTGATGCTATTTTAGAACAAGACCCTACTGCTCGTGTTGCAGCTGAGACATTAACAAATACAGGGCTTGTTGTATTAGCAGGTGAGATCACCACGACAGCTAATGTGGATTACATCAAAGTTGCCCGCGATACGATTCGTTACATTGGATATGACAATACGGATTACGGCATTGATTATAAAGGCTGTGCTGTTCTTGTTGCCTATGACAAGCAGTCACCTGATATTGCTCATGGTGTGGATATCGCTTTAGATGACCCATTAGACCAGGGTGCAGGTGATCAAGGTTTAATGTTTGGTTATGCCTGTGATGAAACAGCACAGTTGATGCCTATGCCTATTTGGCTATCTCACCGTTTAATGGAAAGACAGTCTTATTTAAGAAAAGACGGCAGACTTCCTTGGCTGCGTCCGGATGCTAAGGCACAAGTCACTTTAAAGTATAAAGACCATAAGCCTCAATCGATTGATACAGTTGTGCTATCAACGCAACATGACCCAGAGGTGTCACTCGAGACCATTCGCGAAGCAGTGATTGAAGAAATTATTAAGCCTATTTTGCCTAAAGAGCTTATGAAAGGCGACATCAAGTATCTTGTAAATCCTACTGGCCGATTTGTCATTGGAGGACCTCAAGGCGATTGTGGGCTTACTGGGCGTAAAATTATTGTAGATACCTACGGCGGTTCTGCCCCTCATGGCGGCGGGGCTTTCTCAGGAAAAGATCCGAGCAAAGTTGATCGTTCAGCAGCATACGCTGCGCGCTATGTGGCTAAAAATATTGTGGCAGCAGGCTTGGCCTCTCGCTGCTTAGTTCAAATTTCATATGCGATTGGCGTTGCAAGACCGACCTCAGTCATGGTGGAAACTTACGGTACAGGAAAGGTTGCAGACGACAAATTGACCGCATTAGTTCTTGAGCATTTTGACTTGAGACCTAAAGGCATTGTGCAAATGCTTGATTTATTGCGCCCCATTTATAAGAAAACGGCAGCTTATGGCCATTTTGGCCGCGACGAGCCAGAATTTTCATGGGAAGCAGCAGACAAAGCCCAAATCCTTAAATCAGCAAGTTAATTTCTAGATTTTTTAAGTATTTGAACCATCAGTAGTTTTAATTTATAATGCATCTTTTCTGAGGAACGATGCGAGATTTTTTCATAAAATCCCAGGCTCAGATTACAAGTTTACTTGTAAACGGCGTTCACCAATTTATAACCGTGCCAGTCACGGGATGTTGGTGGATACCGAAACATCCCAGCTGGTCACTAATCATTCAAAAGGAATTACAAATGAATACAGTGACTAACCAAAATTTAAATACACAAGACTATCTTATTGCCGATATTACTCAGGCTGACTTTGGCCGCAAAGAAATCGCCATTGCAGAAACTGAAATGCCAGGTCTCATGGCTATTCGTGAAGAATATTCAAAAGTAAAACCATTAAAAGGTGCGCGCATCAGCGGCTCACTCCATATGACGATTCAAACAGCAGTACTTATTGAAACCCTTCAAGATTTGGGGGCTGAGGTGAGATGGGCGTCTTGCAATATCTATTCAACACAAGACCATGCAGCAGCAGCGATAGCCAAAAACGGGACGCCTGTTTTTGCTTTTAAAGGTGAAACGCTTGATCAATATTGGGAATATACGCATCGTATTTTTGAATGGAGCGATGGCGGCTATACCAATATGATTCTAGATGATGGTGGCGATGCAACTTTACTTCTTCACTTAGGTACGCGTGCTGAAAAAGATGCTGCATTGATTTCTCAGCCTTCAAGCGAAGAGGAGGTTTCACTTTTTAATTCAATTAAGCAACAGCTAGCAATAGATCCTCATTGGTACTCTGTAAGGCTTAAACACATTAAAGGTGTGACTGAAGAGACCACTACAGGCGTTCATCGTTTATATCAAATGCATAAAGAAGGTAAATTGGCTTTCCCTGCAATTAATGTCAATGATTCAGTAACTAAATCTAAATTTGATAATCTTTATGGCTGCCGCGAATCTTTAGTAGACGCTATTAAGCGTGCAACGGATGTCATGATTGCAGGTAAGGTAGCCGTTGTAGCTGGATACGGAGATGTAGGCAAGGGCTCAGCACAAGCACTTCGCGCTTTATCTGCACAAGTATGGGTCACTGAAATTGATCCTATTTGCGCACTTCAAGCTGCAATGGAAGGGTACCGAGTCGTGACCATGGATTATGCGGCTGAACATGCTGATATTTTTGTAACAGCCACAGGCAATTACCATGTAATTACTCACGACCATATGTCGCGTATGAAACATCAAGCAATCGTTTGTAATATCGGCCACTTCGATAATGAAATTGATGTTGCATCTTTAAACGATTGCACGTGGGAAGAAATTAAACCGCAAGTTGACCACGTGATTTTTAAAGACGGCAAACGAATCATCTTGCTTGCAAAAGGTAGGCTCGTGAATTTAGGATGTGGCACAGGGCATCCAAGTTATGTAATGAGCTCATCTTTCGCGAATCAAACGATTGCTCAGATTGAATTATTTGCGCACTCTGAGAAATATCCAGTCGGTGTATATACCTTACCAAAACATTTGGATGAGAAAGTTGCTCGCTTGCAATTGAAAAAATTAAATGCTCAACTTACGAACTTATCAGAAGAACAGGCTAAGTATATTGGCGTAAAAGAAGAAGGACCTTACAAGCCTGAGCAGTATCGTTATTAATTATGGCTAAGAAAGCTTCTTACAGTTTCGAGTTTTTTCCTCCAAATACACCGGAAGGTATTAAAAACTTAGCGGATACACGTCAGCAACTCTCTGCATTTATGCCCGAATTTTATTCGGTGACATTTGGTGCAGGGGGTTCTACGCGAGATCGGACACTTGAAACAGTATTGGAAATAAAACAAGAAGGCTTTAATGCGGTACCGCATATTTCATGTATTTCATCGACAAAAGCAGAAATTAAAACTTTACTCGATCTCTATCAGCAGCATAATATTAAACATCTCGTAGCCTTGAGAGGTGATGTACCTTCAGGTTCAGCGGCATGTGGAGAGTTAAAACATGCTAATGAATTGGTAAGTTTTATTCGACAAGAAACCAATGATTATTTTCATATTGAAGTAGGGGCCTACCCTGAATACCATCCTGAAGTAGTCTCATCACAAATGGATATTCAAAACTTTAAAAATAAAGTGGACGCTGGGGCTAATTCGGCTATCACACAATTCTTTTTCAATGCTGATGCATATTTTCGATTTATGGATGAATGCTTAATTGCAGATATCGATGTCCCAATTGTGCCAGGCGTTATGCCAATATACAACATTAAGCAATTGGCTCGCTTCGCGTCTAATTGTGGTGCAGAAATTCCTCGTTGGCTAAGAATTAAATTAGAGAGCTATGGGGACGACCTACCCTCATTAAGATCATACGGCGTAGATGTGGTCTCTGAACTTTGTGAAACGTTGATTGAATGGGACGTGCCAAGCTTACATTTTTACACGTTAAATCAAGCAGGCATTATTACCCGCATCATTCAAAATATAGAAGGTACTTAGTGTAAAACTAAGTTGTGATCTTGGTAGATTGCATCTTCTATAAATAAAAAGTCTTTTTCACGACCTTCATTCCAAAGCGCCATCATGACAATCCAGCGCATTTCCTCGATATAAATGTGCTCTTGTTTCAGAGCCATAGCACGATCAAGGATAATTTCTCGTTCATTTGGGTCAAGCACCTTGGCTTGCTCTAGAAATAATACAAAACCTAAACTTTCAGCGCTGATCTTTTTTTGTTCATTTTCTGAGTACATGCGATAACCTAATGAAGACCAAGCATTACTTTTTACAGGGATTGCATTAGTCATTGCTTTTAGCTGATTAAACCAAGTAAAGGCATTTTCAATATCTTGATTATCAAATCCTGCAGCTTCGAGCTCTGCAGTTATGCTTTTGAAGTCAGGCAAATTCTGGGTGCTCAGATAATTTTCAAACATATAGATAAGCAGTTCCAGCATAAAGATTCCTTTACGATAGTGAATGAAAAATTACTTAGAAGTAAGTGAAGGCTAAATGAACTTGAGTCAGGTAATTGAGCTATTAGCAAAGTATAATATTCTTAATATGTCTAATAAATTTAAGGTGTTTAGACCTTGTAGACAAGTTATCAGCAATAAATAAAATAATCAACATTTATGGCAATTTTAAATATATTAAATTATCCTGACCCAAAACTGCATACTATTGCAAAACCAATCGAGGTTGTGGATAACTCCATTAGGAAGCTTATCGATGATATGGCGGAAACCATGTATTCTGCCCCAGGCATAGGATTGGCCGCAACTCAAGTTGATCGTCATCTTCAATTAATTTTGGTTGATATTTCTGAAACAAAAGATAATTTAAGGGTTTTTATTAATCCTAAAATTATTGAATCATCAGGACAGCAAGTATATGAAGAAGGCTGTTTGTCAGTACCTGATGTATTTGAATCAGTGAAGCGTGCCGAACATATTAAAGTTCAAGCGCTTGATCGAGAGGGAAAATCTTTTGAGCTTGAAGCAGAAGGTTTACTGGCTGTCTGTATTCAGCATGAAATGGACCATCTTCTAGGTAAGGTATTTGTAGAGTACTTGTCACCACTAAAACGCAATCGCATTAAAATAAAAATGAAAAAACGTGCCAAAGAGTATTTCGTTAA
>JAPLQN010000039.1 GCA_026399645.1 Candidatus Methylopumilus sp.
GAATATCAGTAGATTTGCAATTACAGATTGGAGAAATACATTTAATTTGGCAATGATTATTTTGGTCGTTAGCACTTTAAAGTATTTAAATGATTCTCCTAGGAATAGAAATACTATTTTCAGAGGCCTCATTGCAACGATCGCATCATTAATTTTAATAGTTAATGGATACTCCATGGGCCAATCAATATTGAATATTGTCATTTACGGATTCACCGCATTAATAATTCTAATATTCATCTATAAGTCAAAAATTCAATCAAACTCAAGTAAAGTTCTGCTCCTAACCTTAATCTCCGTATCAGGCATGGTCTTTGTCTTCGCAAATAGTTTTACTTGGATGACTACAGTTAAGGAACAAAATTTTAATATCTATAACAATACGTTTACCAATATCCAAGAGAGCGTGAAGTATCCATTAAAAATAAGACCTGCTCGAGTTTCATTCTTATCTATGCCTCTCACACCCGAAAACTATAAGAATGACCAAAGGTATAATAGATTTTGGCTAACAGGTGGATTCGGAGCTTTTGGCTACCACAATATTAAAGATATAAAAGCCTATTCATCACTATTTCCTAGATTGGAAAAAGAACAAGATCCAGTAATTGATTTTCTAATGAGTAAGAGTAAACAATTAGCAGTAACTAATTTAAATACTGTTGAAACTGAACTTGATGATTGCATAAACTCTATAGGTTGTCCAAATAATCTCGGGGTCAAAATTATGCAATTAGAATTTGGCAAACAAAGTGAGAAATTCAAAATAGAAGCTGATAAAGACTTTATTATGATTCAAAACGAAATTTATAGTCCCGTTTGGAAAGGCAAGTTTTGCAGCACATCAGATTGCAAAACAATTGAATCAGCACCTGCACTTGATTCACTTAGAACTTGGGCACTTCCTGCGGGAAAATATGAATTGGAGACTTATGCTGAAACACCTTTTAGTAGCGTTAGGTGGATTATCTTTTATTCAGGTCTCTTTCTTGCACTTTTAAGTTCATTAATTCCTACTTCAAAGATTAATAGAGGTTCCACCGTCTAAATTAATTCGAACCCCGGTTGAATAATTACTTAATTCTTGGTTCGAATACGCAAACACTAGATCAGCCACATCCTGAACTTGCCCAATTCTTCCAACCGGAATGTTTTTAGAGATGAATTCTTCAAATTCAGTTTTACTTTGTTCCATTTTTTTCTCCCAAGTTCCTCCTCTTGTCAAGATGTGACCTGGGTTTATTAAATTTACCAAAATTCTTTCAGGAGCTAGCTCAAGTGCTTGAGCCATCGCAAAATTATTTAAAGCTCTCTTGGCGTATGAATAAGAAATTGGCGCTTTGACATTAATTTCTTGGGCGATACTCCCTATGAAAATTAGAGTTGATCCCATTTCTTTCTTAACTAAAGGCAGTAAATTCTTAAAAGTTCTTACAACATCTAGATAATTAGTCTTTAGTGAAAGTTCATTTTCACTTGAAGTTGACATTAGACCTTTAGTTCCACTTCCTGATCCAACATTAAAAACTATGCAATCTACTTTTTGCCATTCTTGTTCGAGGCGTTGCTTTAAAAACTTTACTTCGTCTTTTAACGAAAGATCTGCTTTTATCCCAATTGCTGAATTTTGACGTTTTTGATTAAATTGGTCAGTTAACTCTCGAATGTTGGCTTCGTCCCTTGCAGTGACACCAACGTCCCAACCTTTATCGTGAAACTTTTCTACTACTGCTCTTCCAATTCCTTTGGTTGAGCCAGTAACTAATACTCGTTTATTCATTTTATTTATTCAACAAATTGCGGACGTAATTAAGTTGTTCTTTGGCAGTTTCCACATCATTTACTCCCCGAGCTGCCTGCATTGTTAATCCACCGCGGTACCCAAACTCTTGTAATTTCTGAATAACTAAATTAATGTCTGCGTTTCCTGTTCCAAGTTGCACTGTTGTGCCGCCTAATTTTCTGTCTTTGACGTGAACATTCAAGATTCTTTGTCCGTATGCGTTCAATTCTTCTTTAGGATCAAACCCTAGGGAAGCACTATTACCTATATCGTAATTTGCCTGAACAAAATCTAAACCAATCTGTTCTAACAACTCTTTAAAGGCAATAGGTGAAAGATCTGTTTCTAATGAAATCTTTATATCTAAATCCTTTGCTAATTTAAATGCATCTTGCATTGCTTCAACAAACTCTTGTTTTTCTTTATCATTTTTAATTGAAGAATTATCAACAAAGGGTATCTCTACTCCTAACGCGCCAACTTCTTTCGCGTTTTTTAATATTTCAAGTAAATAAACTTTGTTTTGTAATTTTGTTTCTTCGGTCATTCTCACCAGCGGCTGCTGCATAAAAACATCAGCGCAAACATAATCAATTCTTACCCCTGTTGAAGCAATTACTTTCTTAATTTCCGCTTTACCAGAATCAGTCATGAGTGCATTTGTTTCAACTGGTTTTTCAACTATCCATTCGATTGCTGCATAACCAATTTCTTGTGCAATTTCAAATTCTTTTTGCCAGGTATTGGCAGGATAGGCTTGGATTTTTCCGTCAATTCGCGGTGACAGGCGGCCTTGCATGATGCCAATTTCGTTGGTTAATCCCATA
>JAPLQN010000064.1 GCA_026399645.1 Candidatus Methylopumilus sp.
ATATTTTATTTAAGTTTAAAGATAGTAAATCTTACTTTAACTTATCTAATTTATTCAAAATAACTTCTGCGAGACTTGTATTTAATTGATTGACCTTTTTTTGAATATTTTGTAGGACTACTAAATCTTTTTCAGATTCGGCTATTTCTGCCAACCCCATCATCGCATCCACATGTCTAGGATTTATTTTTTCAGCCTTCGAAAAAGCCTCTTTTGCCGCTTTAAGATCTTTTTTTCCTTGGCCAGCTAACCCCAAAAAATACCAAGCATCAGATGAATTTGGCTCTTCTTTAATCCATAAGTCTGAAATAGACTTCAGCGCATCCCATTCTTTATTCTGGTAAGGAATCACCACTTGCATAAAATAAGGTTTTTGTTCGAATGGCATAGCCCAAAAAGGAATATCTAAAGTTTTAAGTGATTTAGCATCAGGCTCCTTCATAAGCTTTTTAATCCACTCCACTGGCAAGCTGTAGAAGAATCCCTGTGGCCCTGGACTTTTAAATGTTGTAATCCCGATTAAATTATATTTTTCATCGAATAGGCCGCCGCCACTTGAACCAAGCGCAAAGGCTGCATCTGACCGAATAATGACACTACTATCAAGTTTATGTATGGCTTTAACAGAGCCATAAGATGGTTGTGGCACACTACTCCCATTTGGGTAGCTAACGCTAAATACATCTTCTTCATATTGCAGTGTTTGACTATCGCGAAGAGGAACTGGCGTGAACGTTAATTCTTCAAACTTTAATAAACATAAATCATGTTTCCAATCAGCCTTAAATGCGATCGGCGTAAATACATTATCATATTTAGATATATTGGCACCCAATGTATTCGCAATGACATGGCAATCGGTCGCAACATATTCCTTACTCACAACCACACCTGTTCCAGTGCCTGACGAGCCATCTGGAAAATCGACATTAACAACTACAATTGAATTATTAAGCTCTAATAATTTTTCAAAAGTGGGGATTGCTTCTGCTTGTGTCGCAATAAGCAATAAAAATAAACTTATAGTGTTTTTCATGGTCTATGTGACTCTTAGATTTAAATATCGTTCACAGCGGTGTCTCGTTCACAGCGGTGTCGTAAAAAAAATGACAATTAAAAATGTTCTCGGAACAAAATTAGAAGTGTGTAGCCTTCACCCTGTCACAGGATTCACTCGAAGTGGATGCTGTGAAACAGGCCCCGAAGATGTTGGCCAGCACACGGTATGCGCAGAAGTCACCGAAGAATTCCTCCAATTCTCTAAATTAAAAGGCAATGACTTAACGACTCCAAGACCTGAGTATGAGTTTGTGGGACTTAAAAAGGGAGATCGTTGGTGTTTATGTGCCAACCGATGGCTAGAAGCCTTAGAAGATGGTATTGCACCTCCTGTCGTTTTAGAAGCGACGCATGAAAAAGCTGTAGAAATTATTGATCTTGCAGAACTTAAATACCACCAACTAAGGTAATCCATGGCTTACACCGCAAAAGAAATAGAAGAAAAATTAACACTTAAGTGCACATTTTGGTCTTATATTTTTCCTTCGATTGAAAGAAAGTACCTAACGCAGAATTTTGATGAGTCGATCCGTATAGCAAATGAAATTGCAAAAATTGCAAATCAATTAGATCATCATCCAGAGCTCGTATTTAAACATAATGCCCTGATCATAAGAACTCATACACATAGCGCGTCAGGGATTACAGACAAAGATTTTGAATTAGCCGAAAAAATTGATCAATTACTCTTAGC
>JAPLQN010000097.1:0-2133 GCA_026399645.1 Candidatus Methylopumilus sp.
ATGAAGTAAAGCCACTATAACCAAAAATGATTAAGCCTTCAACATATTGTTCAAAGATTCACTGCCCAGTCAAAGGGCACAACAACACAAAACGCCAAAAATATTATTTATAGCAAAGCACCTTTGAGATTACAAATATTATTGTCTTTTTGAAAATATGTGTTATTTTGTCGTTGTTACTCCGTTTATTGATTCGCTGAACCACATGAAAAATGGCGCGCCACTTAGAAAACCTCACAGAAAATTTAAGGTTGAATTGTAAAAGATTAGAAGCACGCGTACTTGTACGTCGTCGTGGTGGCGAAGTTGAATACATCCCAGCTGATGAAGTTGATTACATGGATGTTTCACCACGTCAGATGGTTTCTGTTGCAACAGCAATGATTCCGTTCCTTGAGCACGATGATGCAAACCGTGCGTTGATGGGTTCTAACATGATGCGCCAGTCAGTTCCTTTGATGCGTGCAGAAGCACCAGTCATTGGTACAGGTATGGAATTCCGTGCCGCAGTTGATGCAGGCGATGTTGTAACTGCAACTAAGGCCGGCGTTGTTACTGAAGTTTCTGCTGATGAAGTTAAGGTCATGGCAGATGACTCGACGTACCAAACGTATTCATTACACAAGTTCACACGTTCTAACCAAGGAACTTCATACAACCAGAAGGTTGTTGTTTCTGAAGGCCAGCGTGTTGAATTTGGCTCAGTTATCGCTGACGGTCCTTGTACCGATCAGGGTGAAATGGCGCTCGGAAAGAACCTACTCGTGGCATTTATGTCATGGGAAGGTCACAACTACGAAGATGCGATCATCCTTTCTCAGCGCCTAGTTCAGGATGATGTTCTTACATCAATCCACATCGAAGAGTATGAAGTTGATGCTCGCGATACCAAGCTTGGTGCAGAAGAAATCACTCGCGATATTCCTAACGTTTCTGAAGAAGTTCTCTCAGATCTAGATGAGCGCGGAATCATTCGTGTTGGCGCCGATGTTGTACCTGGCGATATCTTGGTTGGAAAGGTAACTCCTAAGGGAGAAACTGAACTAACACCTGAAGAGCGTTTGCTTCGTGCAATCTTTGGTGAGAAGGCTCGCGAAGTTCGCGATACATCTCTCAAGGTTCCACACGGTGAATCTGGAAAGGTTATCGGCGTAAAGATCTTTGAATCTGAAGAAGGTTTCGAGCTTGCAGCTGGCGTTAACCAATTGGTTCGCGTTTATGTTGCACAAAAGCGCAAGATTCAAGATGGTGACAAGCTTGCCGGTCGCCACGGTAATAAGGGTGTTATTTCTAAGATCCTTCCAGTAGAAGACATGCCATTCCTTGAAGATGGAACTCCAGTAGATGTTGTACTTAACCCACTTGGTGTACCTGGTCGTATGAACGTTGGTCAGGTTCTTGAAATGCACTTGGGCTGGGTAGCAAAAACTGGTTGGGATCTTTCAGGTGTTGATGAAGCATGGCAGAAGCACATGCGTGCAATCGGTGCGGAAAAGGGCGAACCAGGAACAAAGTTCGCTACTCCTGTTTTCGACGGCGCATTAGAAGATGAAATCTCAGGTCTTCTTTCTGCAACTCTTCCAAACCGTGATGGTCTACAACTTATTGGTAAGAGCGGAAAAGCTAAGTTGTTTGATGGTCGTTCCGGCGAGCCATACCCAACTCCAATTTCAGTTGGATACATGTACATCTTGAAGCTCCACCACTTGGTTGATGACAAGATTCACGCACGTTCAACTGGTCCATACTCAATGATCACGCAGCAACCACTTGGTGGTAAGGCTCAATTCGGTGGTCAGCGATTTGGTGAAATGGAAGTGTGGGCACTTGAAGCTTATGGTGCTGCTTACACACTCCAAGAACTACTCACTATTAAGTCAGACGATGTGCTCGGCCGCGTAAAGGTGTACGAAGCAATCGTTAAGGGTGAAAACATTCCAGAGCCAGGTATCCCTGAGTCATTCAAGGTGCTTATCAAGGAAATGCAATCACTATGTCTGAATGTAGAAGTGCTTTCTTCAGAAGGTGTCGCAATTGAAATGCGCGATACAGATGAAGAAGTATTCCGTGCCGCCGAAGAGCTAGGTATCAACTTGTCACGAGTTGAGCCAAGCAGCGTAGAAGAAGTGTGAG
>JAPLQN010000097.1:2187-3112 GCA_026399645.1 Candidatus Methylopumilus sp.
AGCGTAGAAGAAGTGTGAGAGGGAAAATAACATGTTAGATGTCAACTTCTTTGATGAACTACGTATCGGTCTCGCATCTGCAGACAATATTCGCGAGTGGTCTTTTGGTGAGGTTAAGAAGCCAGAGACCATTAACTACCGCACACTAAAGCCTGAAAAGGATGGCCTATTCGACGAGAAGATCTTCGGACCAACTCGTGACTGGGAATGTTATTGCGGTAAGTACAAGCGCGTTCGATTCAAGGGAATCATTTGCGAGCGTTGTGGTGTTGAAGTCACTCGCGCAAAGGTTCGCCGCGAACGCATGGGTCACATCGAGCTTGCTGCTCCTGTAACTCACATTTGGTACTTCAAGGGTGTTCCATCACGTCTTGGTTACCTACTTGATCTTGCTCCAAAGGATCTAGAAAAGGTTATTTACTTTGCCGATGCCACAGATGGAGAAGAAGCTTGCTAATGATCGCAAGAAGATCGAAACACGTCGCGATAACGATGTAGATGTACGCACCAAGAAGCTTGAATCAGATCTTGCAGAACTCGAAGCAGAGGATGCAAAGTCAGATGTTAAGCGCAAGGTTCGTGAATCAGCAGAGCGCGAACTTAAGGCGATCCGTGATCGTGCAGAGCGTGAAATTACACGTCTAGAAGATGTGTGGGCACGTTTCAAGAACCTTAAGGTTCAAGATCTTGAAGGCGATGAAAACCTTTACCGTGAAATGCGTGACCGTTATGGCATGTACTTCAAGGGTGACATGGGCGCAGCTGCAATCAAGCGTCGTCTAGAGACATTTGATCTAGAAACTGAGCACAAGCTACTTACAGACCTTTCTGAAAATGGTAAGGGTGCAAAGAAGACTCGTGCAATTAAGCGCTTGAAGGTTGTTAACGCATTCCTTACAACAAGCAACAAGCCAGCATCAATGGT
>JAPLQN010000009.1 GCA_026399645.1 Candidatus Methylopumilus sp.
CAGGGTTTACTTTCCCACCTATAGAGACATGAAAAAAAATCAATTTGATTTAGAGCATTTAAAAAAAATTGCTGAACACACAATGCATTATGCAAAGAGCATAGGCGCTACTGCATCTGAAGTTGAGGTAAGCTATGGTACAGGTAAAAATGTTTCTGTACGTTTAGGTAGCCTTGAAACACTTGAAATCAATAGGGACAAAGGATTTTCTGTCACCCTTTATAATGGGCAGCGAAAAGGTAGTTCTAGCTCATCTGATCTATCAATGCAAAGCATTGAAGATACTGTTGAAGCTGCTTTTAATATTGCGCGTTATACAGCTCCAGATCCTTTTTTTGACTTGGCTGATAAAAATCTTATGGCAACAAACATGCAAGATCTTGATTTGCATAATGCATGGGATATTTCCATAGACCATATGATTGACCTTGCAAAAACATGTGAGGCTTCAGCGCTTGGTGTAAGTCAAAAAATTACAAATTCTGAAGGTGCTAGCGTTTCATCTTCTGAGGGTATTTTTATTTATGCTAATAGCCATGGTTTTATGGGTGGCTATCCCACATCTAGGCATTACATTGGTTGCTCTGTGATTGCAGAAGAAAAGTCGATGATGCAAAGAGATTATTGGTATTCGTCAGCAAGGCATGTTGAAGATTTGGAGTCTGTTGAATCGGTAGGAAAATTAGCAGGTACACGAACGGTCTCTCGATTAGGTGCTAAAAAAATTCATACCTGCCATGCGCCAGTTATTTTTGAAGCGCCGATAGCAAGTGGACTTATCTCATCTCTTATCTCAGCCATCTCAGGCGGTAATTTATATCGTCAATCCTCATTTCTTTTAAACTCGCTTGGAGAAAAAGTAGCAAGTGAGCAATTAACGATTGAAGAAGACCCTTTCCTTTTACGCGGAGATGCAAGCTCTATGTTTGACGATGAAGGGGTGGCGACCAATTCGAGATTATTAGTTGATCAAGGAACCATCAATGGATATCTTCTATCTTCATACTCTGCCAGAAAGCTTGGTATGCAATCAACAGGTAATGCTGGTGGTGCGCATAATCTCATTGTGAAGACCGGCAATCAAAATCTACAAGACCTAATTAAATCAATGCATAAAGGTCTGTTTGTCACAGAGTTACTTGGTCACGGCATAAATATGGTGACAGGTGATTATTCTAGAGGTGCTGCAGGCTTCTGGGTTGAAGACGGGGTGATTACTTATCCCGTGGAGGAAATTACCATTGCAGGGAATATGAAAGATATGTTGAAACAGATTTTAGCGATTGGAAATGATGTTTACAGAAACGGATCGAGACATACAGGCTCGATATTACTAGAAACAATGAGTATTGCCTCTAGTTGATAAAAATCTAATTAATTACCAAAAGGTACAGTATAAGGTCTAACGCCCACCGGATCTTCAACGCCATCTTTAACTAAATTTTCTCTGTTTTGCAAATAACTGTCTCGCATGTAAGCATAAGGATCGAAAGATTTGTCTCGAATATCGATGTCATCCATAAGATCTGCACGTTTGTCAGTGACAGCTAAAGCAATAGTCGCCCATCTAGTTGTGTCGTCGTTGATATAACCAATTGGATCGAAGAAGAATGCATCAGTGGCAAAACCAATACCATCTCTAGTACTTGATGGGCCGAGAAGAGGAAGAACTAAATACGCACCACTACTTAAACCATAGTAACCAAGCGTTTGACCAAAATCTTCTTTTGTACGAGCGCCACCTGCTTTTGAGTGCACATCAAATAAACCAAGCACACCCACTGTTGTATTAAGAGCAACTCGACCTGTTGTATTTGCAGCTTGCTTAAATTTAAATTGGAATAATTCGTTAACGAGTGTGACTACATCACGAATATTTATAAAGAAGTATTTGTACACTGAACGATTGAGACCTTCAAGTGGGTCTTTGTTTTGTTGTGAAGCACAACCAAACATGACGAAAGCAATTAAGATTAATGCGAGGAATTTGCTGATATGTTTTGTCATGTCAAAAAGATTCATTAAGTTAGGCAAATTATCTATTAATGTTGTTTTTTTGTCCATAACTTATTGAAAAATAGAGCCTAGTAGCCTTTGGTGTTGCATAAAAACAACATCCTAGTTTTTAACAGATTTATAGAGGGCTAGAGCTTTAATCCTTTGCGTGGCATGGTCAACAATAGGCTTTGGGTAGTTAGTTTTATTGGTGTTTTGACTAAGCCATGGCGCGTGAATCTCATCATCACTAAACTTATCAAGCTCAGGTACGTATTTTTTAATAAATTTACCCTGGGGGTCGAATCTTAAAGATTGCGTAATAGGGTTAAAAATCCTAAACCATGGTTGAGCATCGCAACCCGTAGATGCAGCCCATTGCCATCCTCCATTATTGGCACTTAAATCAAAATCAATAAGTTTTTCTGCAAAATATGCTTCGCCCCATCGCCAATCAACAAGAAGATCTTTGACTAGAAAAGAGGCGGCAATCATTCTAAGTCGATTATGCATAAAGCCTGTTTGATTAAGTTGCCTCATCGCTGCATCTACAATAGGAAAACCAGTTTGGCCATCTGTCCAAGCTTTAAAGTAATCAGGGTTATTTTCAAAATCGATCGATTCATAGTCTTTTTTGAAAGCTCTGCCAATCGCTACGTCGGGACGATGGAATAAAATTTGAAAATAAAATTCCCGCCAAATCAATTCGTTAAGCCATGTTTCAGCGCCTTCACTAAGATACTCTTGCGTTAACCGAAAAAGCTGCCTTATAGAAAGCGTACCAAATCGCAAATGAACAGACAGGTAAGAGACACCTTTAATCGCTGGGAAATCCCGCGTTTTTTTGTACAGCGCTATTCTTTCTTTAAAATCTTCAACGAGTAATTTTCCTCCCGTCATGCCTGTATGAATTTTAATTTGATGAAGGTTGGTTTTTTTAAATCCCATATCCTCGAGACTCAATAACGGATCAGATTTAAATTGAGCAAGATTTTCGACAAACGGCTCAATGTCGAAGCGAGGTAACGAAGTTTGGCTAAGTTTTTTTAAGTAATTGTTTTTGTATGGTGTAAAAACAGTATAGGGTTTTTCTAGTGCTGTAAGAATCTCGTCTTTTTCAAAAACCACCTGATCTTTAAAGTCATAAAAATCGACATTTTTTTTAATTGCAATATTTTTTATTTCATCATCTCGTTTGATCGCGTGGGGTTCATAATCTCTATTGACATAAATTGCATCTATCTTAAAAGTATCAATGACACGAGTGATAGCCTCAGATGCCAAGCTATGCATCACAATTAAATCAGATTTTTTTTGAATAAGACTTTCTTTAAGCTCTTTAATACTTTCCCAAATAAATTCAACTCGCCTATCTTCTTTATTTTTTAAGACATCTAAAATTTCTTTGTCAAAAATAAAAATACAAAAAACTTGCTTAGATTCTTGAAGCGCATGAGAAAGAGCCGCATGATCATAATCACGTAAATCTCTTCTAAACCAAACAAGTGAGTTGTTATATCTTTTATTCACGATGATAAGGATGATTTTCTAAGATCGAGTGAGCCCGATATAACTGTTCGGCCACCAGAACTCTTACAATTGCATGAGGAAATGTCGATTTAGAGAGGCTCCATGTGAGATTAGCTTTGCGAAGTATGTCTTCATGGATACCATCTGCACCACCAATTACAAAAGCAATATCTTTGAAATGTTCTGACCAATGATTTAATTTTTGAGCTAGCTCTTGCGATGTGAACTGGATTCCCTTTTCATCAAGGACAATTAAAAACTCTTTATCGAGATGAGATAAAATTTTTTCAGATTCACTCATTTTTTTTTGTTCTATCGAATCAAATTTTTTTTCAGGTTTTATCTCTATAAGCTGAGGAGAAAAATCATGATTGAGCTTTGAAATATAACCATCAAACGCTTCTTTAATCCAGCCTGGCATTTTGTTACCAATTGAGACGATTTTAATTTTCAACGAAGCGAATTAATTTTTTTTGGAGTTTGTTTTTTTGGCGGCTCTATCCACAATTGCTCGAGGTTATAATATGCGCGAGTGGTAGGGAGCATAATATGAACAATCACGTCATCGACGTCTACAAGAACCCATTCACCTTCTTTTTCACCTTCAACTCCATTCACATGAATATTAAGGGACTTCATTTTTTCGCAAACATTGTGAGCGAGTGCTTTTGTTTGTCTCGATGAGTTAGCGCTTGCAATTACCATATAGCTTGTAATCGTTGTAATTTTTCTTACATCAATGACTTCAATGTCAAAAGCTTTGATGTCTTCAAGGGCGTCAACTACTGCTTTTTTAATATCATTCAAGGTCATTGACAACTAAGCAGCCTGTATCTGAATAAAATCTTTTTTTGCAATAATCTGGTTTTTTTCATTCACATAAATAAGTGCAGGTTTGTATTTTTCTAGTTCTAGCTCAGAGTAATTTGCGTAGGTTGCAATAATAATAAGATCACCAGGGTTAGCTTTGTGAGCGGCTGCTCCATTAATCGAAATAATTCCTGAGTTTCTTTGTGCCCTAATAGCGTAAGTAGTAAAGCGTTCGCCGTTTGTAATATTGTAGATAGCAATTTGCTCATATTCTCTAATGTGAGCTGCCTCAAGCAATGTTTCGTCAATTGCACATGAGCCTTCATATTCAAGTTCGGAGTGCGTAACTTGAACGCGATGAAGTTTAGATTTGAGCATCGTTCTTTGCATATATTTGGGCTTCAAAACTAGGTATAAAGGATGTCCTATTATAGCTAGTTCAATCCTGGATGCAAAATTCAATATTATCAATGAGGCGAACAGACCCTAGAGTGGCGGCTCCTAATATAACTATCTGATTTTCATCATGAACGGGATTTTCAAGTGATTGAGCTGAGCGAATCGATAGATAATCGACTGTCCATCCAGATGTATTTAATGCACTCACTGATTGCGCTTCAATTTCCTCAAGTGAAGAAGTTTTTTGAACAATCTTTTCCTTCATAGCATTCAATTGTTGCAACAATTGAGGTGCTTTTTTTCTATTATCTTCGGAAAGTAAATTATTTCTTGAGCTTTTTGCTAAGCCGTCATGATCTCGGACTGTATCCACTCCCACAATCTCTATAGGATAATTGAGCTGTTTAACTAATGCTTTAATCAAAAAAAGCTGTTGAAAATCCTTTTTTCCAAAAAAGGCTATATCGGGCTGAATGAGGTTGAATAATTTAAATACAATAGTAGCGACACCGTTAAAATGACCTGGCCTAAATTTCCCACATAAATCATTTGCAATGTGGGGGAGATGAATTTCGGTTGTTTCTAGTCGATCAAGAATATCTTCCTCGGATGGAACAAATACGTAAGGTACGTTCAATCCTTTGAGCATAGATAAGTCTTTTTCTAATGTCCGTGGATAATTTTTAAAGTCTTCTTTTGAGTTAAATTGGAGTGGATTGATAAAAATGCTCACTACAATATGTTTTGTTTTTTTTAAGGCTTCCTCAATAAGCTTAATGTGCCCTTCGTGGAGATTCCCCATAGTAGGCACAAAAGCAATATGGGTTAATGTCTTTAAAGTTTTAATTAATTCGTTTTGAGTATGAATGACATGCATACTTAAGAACGATTTTTTATAAACTCTAAAAGAAGATTTTTTATGTCGGTATTTTTATTTGATGAGGCTGTGTTATCCAAATAAAGATCTTGAGATGTATTTGAATTCATTAATAAGTCATACAAAATAAAAACGTCACCGTCGCATGTTCCACCTGAATGAAATCCAATAGTTGGAATAGATATTTCTTGCGTAATACGCTTAGCTACATCCTCAGGAACAGATGAAAGGACTAGCATATCAGCCCCGGATTTTTCAAGCGCCTTTGCATCCTCAATAATAGTGCCTAGCGTTTTTTCTAGAGCGCGTTGAATTTCATTGCTATTCATATTTTTAATGCTTTGTGGCATATACCCTATATGCCCGCATACTTTAATATCTTTTGTTTTTAAGTGCGTAACGATAGGAGCTAATGATGCGCCACCTTCGAGCTTCACCATATGCGCCCCTGCTTCAATAAGCGCTAGTGCACTTTTAAATGCAAGGTCGTTGGTTTCATAAGTGTTGATAGGTAGATCACTGATAATGAATGAAGATTTAGTGCCGCGCGACACTGCTTTAGTGTGATAAATCATATCGCTTAATGACACATCGTGTGTATTTGCTTCACCCTTAATAAACATACCCAGAGAATCGCCCACTAAAATAGCATCAACTTCAATTGACTCTAAGAGCCTTGCAAATGATGCATCGTAGCAAGTGAGAATAGTAATTTTCTTACCACTTTTTTTCATAGATTTAAGAGTAGTTAAATTCATGTGAGATGGGGATTAAAAAACTCACGGTTACTTTTGATATTCATGATTCGATCGATTAAGAGATCAATTGCATTTTTATCTTTGAGGATATTTAAATTTTCGTTATTAAGAATTAAAACAGGCGAGTGATCATAACTGTGAAAAAATTGGCTATATGATTCAGAAATTGCTTCTAAATATTCAGTTGAAATATCCATTTCAAAATCAATACTTCTATCTTTAATTCTTTTTTCTAATGTTTCTATAGATGTTTGTATATAAATAATGAGATCTGGTTTTGGTGCTTTTAATTGTAAGTGAAAAAAAATTTGATGGTAGAGAGTAAATTCCTCCTCATCCAAATTTATTTTTGCAAAGATAGGATCTTTTTCAAGAAAAAAGTCAGCAATCGTTGATTCTTTGAACATATCTTTCTGTGAAATTTTTTGAATCTGGTCTGCTCTTTGAAAAAGAAAAAATAACTGAGTTGATAAGGCGTAGCGCTTCATGTCCTCATAAAATTTTGGCAGAAAAGGATTTTTTTCGGCTTTTTCGCTTATAAAATTGACCCCAAATCGATCAGCTAAAATTTTGGCTAGCGTTGACTTTCCTGAGCCAATCGGCCCTTCAACTACAATGTAAGGAAATCTATCAAAAATATTCATAAGGTTATGCGTTTGGTATTTTCTGGGTCTAATCCTTTGGCTATTTTAGCGATATCTCCGAAAGGGGGGACAGAAATATTTTCATTAATTTCTTGCAGAGGAAAAATAACAAAAGCCCGCTCATGCATTCTAGGATGCGGTATGGTGAGTTTAGGTTCATCTATTCTTAAGTCTCCATAAAGAAGAATATCTAAATCAAGCGTTCTTGGTGCATTAGGGAATGAACGCTCTCTTTTATGTGAGCTTTCTATCATTTGCAGCTCCAATAAGAGCTGATGAGGGCTAAGCTCGGTTTCGATAGAAACTACAGCGTTTACAAAGTCAGGCTGGTCTTTATAACCTAAAGGCGCGCTGGAATAGCAACTCGATTTTTTTATTAGCTTACTTTTAGGCATATTTCCAATTTCATTAAATGCAGTCGTCACTTGATTTAGTGGATTTGCAAGATTACTTCCTACTGCAATGTAAGCTAAGGTGCCCATCTTTGACTATTTACGAGTGAGTTGTTTGACCATTAAAGATTTTTCATGGTTATCAGCATCAATAAAATTTGTCCACCATATCCCAATACTCTGGTCGAGCTGGTTAGATTGACATCGCAATAGCATAAAGTCATAAGCAGCTCTAAATCTTGGATGGAGTAATAACCTATATATTTTTTTTGGAGATTGATTTTCGAATCGCGGTTGCAATCGCCATATTTCTTTCATAGTAATTGTGAAGCGTTTATGAATAGGGAAAAGCTTGATTTGTTTTTCGATCACTTCATCAATCGCTTGGTTAAGACCGGCTATAGAATGTTTAAGATCGGCTTTGTATTGTTCCCACAATAGATAAACTTGATGCCATAACAAAAATGAAAATAAGAAGCTCGGGTTACATGACTTGTCTTGGTTAATTCTTAAGTCAGTATTTTTAAGGCCATTCGAAATAAAAAGATCAATTTCTTCTGACTTCAATTCTGGGGCTAAGAAAAACTGCGCGTAGATACTTTCTTCTTGCATGACTTTATAGCTACTTAATGCATGCCCTGTTAAGAAAAACTTGATCACTTCATCAAACAGTCTTGAATGAGGAATGTCATGAAGCAGAGGGGTAATTTTTTTTATAGGACTTCTTGAGGGGGTATGCAGAGTCATATTAAGTTTTGCACACACACGGAATGCTCTCAATATGCGAATAGGGTCTTCTAGATAGCGCTTTTCTGGATCACCAATCATACGAATAATCCCATGTTTAAGGTCTTCTAACCCCTCATGAAAATCAACAAGCTTATGATTCGTTGGGCTGTAAAACATTGCATTAATAGTGAAGTCACGTCGCATTGCGTCCTCTTCTATTGTGCCGTAATGGTTATCATCTTTAATCACTGAACCATCAGACTGAGGAATTTCTTTTTGTTGGGAGCGGTATGTGGAGACTTCGATGACCTCTCGTCCGTATATCACGTGGACTAATTTGAAACGTCGCCCAATCATTCTAGAGCGCCTAAATAAATGATGGATTTGATCAGGTGTAGCGTTTGTAACTACATCAAAGTCTTTCGGCTTAATCCCAAATAAAAGATCTCTGACTGCTCCACCTACAAGATAGGCTTCAAAGCCGTTTTCTTCTAGAACTTCTATAGTTTTTATTGCATGAACGCTGATAAGACTGATATCAATTTTTTCGAAATCGATTTCAAAATTAGATTTTTTAGTTTTTTTAAATTTTTTAAAAAAGGCTTTAAGTATGGGAGGAGTCGCTGACATCAATGAAGATCTGTATTAACTAAAATCTTTTTTCCAGAAAACATCTTTGACTTTTTTATGTTTATTGATAACTCTAGCAAGAACAAATAAAAGATCTGAGAGCCTATTAATATACTGTAGGGAGTGCGTGTTAATCGCGTCTTTTGAGTTGAGTTTAAATATAGCCTGTTCGGTTCTTCTGCAAATCGTTCTCGCCATATGACAAAATGCTGCAGCTTTAGAGCCTCCTGGAAGGATAAATTCTTTCAGGGGAGGTAAGTCTTTATTGTAAGAGGTTATAATTCCTTCTAATTCAAGGACATCATTTTTTTGGATAATTTTATATCCTGGCATTGATATCTCGCCACCTAGATTAAATAAATGATGCTGTATGACAGTTAACATTTTCTTGATTTTGGGCGGCAGACTTTCTGTAAGCATAAGCCCAATCATTGAATTAAGCTCATCTATCGCACCGAGCGCTACGATACGATCGCTAAATTTATTAGTTCTTGATCCATCGCCAAGGCCTGTGGATCCTTTGTCCCCACCCCTCGTGAATATTTTTGTTAAACGGTTACCCATGATTTTCCTTTTCAATCATTGTACATTAAGCTTACTATCATCTATATTTAGATTTGAATAAAACTTTAGATTAATCTCATGTCTACATCTCAAAATAATCCTATTGGTGTGATTGATTCCGGAGTGGGCGGTATTTCAGTGCTCAAGTGTATAAGAGAGTATTTACTTCATGAGAATCTCATTTATGTTGCAGATTCTAAATTTGCGCCTTATGGTGAAAAATCAAGCAAAGAAATTACCAATCGCGTCTTAACTGCATTTGATTTTTTAAATAAACAAGATGTTAAGTCTGTTGTAATAGCATGCAATACCGCCACAGCTGCATCAATTCAGATACTTAGAGATCGCTTTAGTTATCCAATAATAGGTATGGAGCCAGCAGTGAAGCCCGCCTCATTAATGTCTAAAAATAAAGTAGTTGGCATATTAGCAACATCAGGCACTTTGTTAAGTGCAAAATTTTCAGCACTTCTCGAGCACCATAGTAATGATATTCATTTTATTACGCAGCCATGTTTTGGCTTAGTTGAGCTTATTGAGCATGGAGATTTAGATAGTCCAGCGCTTATTGCACTTTTAAAAAAATACATTGACCCTCTTTTAAAAGAAAAAATTGATACCCTAGTTCTGGGGTGTACACATTATTCTTTTTTAAAACCCATAATTCAAACATTAATACCAGACCATATTAAGATTGTAGATACAGGCAATGCAGTAGCAAATCATTTAAAACATGTCTTAGTAGAAAAAGATTTACTAAACCAAAATATAGCGTCAGGGACAACTAATTTCTGGACAAATAGTTTGGATAAAAATGCAGATAAAGTTATTGCCGATTTATGGGGAGCAGCCCCGGAAAGCTATAATTACAGAGGCCTTTGGGTTTAATTTATTTTAGTTTGTAAGTGGTGCCGCAATAGGGGCATGACACCATGCCCGTTCGTGTAATATCTAAAAACACTCTTGGGTGAGATGAAAATAAATTTTCTTTTTCCGTAGGACAAAACAATGGAAGACTTTTTTTATCTACACTAATCACTTGATTATTCATGGTTTAAACGTGAGTGAGCCAATCTGCATATTTTTTTGATTTTCCTGTAACAGCATCAAAATAAATACTTTGTAATTCTTTGGTTATTTCTCCGCGACCACCTTTACCAATCATTCTTCTATCTAGCTCTTTAATGGGCGTTACTTCAGCAGCTGTTCCTGTAAAGAAAGCTTCATCGGCAGTATAGACTTCATCTCGCGTGATTCTTTTTTCAATCACTGGTATTTTTAAATCATTTGCAATTTGAATGATCGTATCGCGGGTAATACCTTCTAGTGCGCTAGTCAGATCTGGCGTAATCAGTTTGTGATGTTTGATGATAAATATATTCTCACCTGAACCCTCAGTTACTAAACCATTTACATCAAGTAATAATGCTTCGTCATAGCCATCTTGAATTGCTTCTTGATGAGCCAGAATTGAATTCATATAGTTACCATTTGCTTTAGCTTTACACATGGTGACGTTGACATGATGCCTTGAAAAAGAGGATGTTTTTACACGAATACCATTTTCAAGTGCTTCTTTGCCCATGTAAGCACCCCATTGCCATGCTGCAACGATGACATGCGTCGATAAGGCTTTTGCAGAAATTCCCATAGCTTCAGCTCCATAAAACGCCATAGGTCGAATGTAAGCAGATTCCAATTTATTTTCTTTAACGGCTTTTTTGTGAGCATCCATAATGACATTTTTGTCATAAGGCATTTTCATTCCAAGAATATGCGCAGAATTGAAGAATCGATCTGTATGTTCCTTAAGTCTAAAAATGGCAGTACCCTCATTGGTTTTATAGGCCCTTACTCCCTCAAATACACCCAAACCATAGTGAAGCGTGTGAGTGAGCACGTGAGTTTTGGCATCTCGCCAGGGCGTCATTTTGTTATCAAACCAAATGTGCCCGTCACGGTCTTCCATTGATGTTGGGATTGCCATAGTTTTCCTTAAAATTGGTAAATCTTTGTTATGTTTCTTCTGGGTTTAATGCCATTTATTAACATGATAAAATGAATCGCTTTTATTGAGAAACATATTATGAAAAAAATTGTACTTTTATTTTTAACCCTCATTTGTCTTATCTCTTGTCAAAATTCTCAGAATCAGTCTTTTGTAGGCACAGATATAAGCTCAGTTCCTATTGACACGACTTTTAAATTAAAAGACTTTAATGGGCGGATAAGAACATTAGAAGATTTCAAAGGTAAGGTCGTAGTGATTTTCTTTGGATTTACGCACTGCCCTGATATATGCCCTACGACTTTGACTGATCTTAAAAAAACAATGGCCCTTCTCAAAGATAAGGCTTCAGATGTGCAAGTTATTTTTATCACTTTAGACCCGGCTCGAGATACCGAGGATGTTTTGAAGAAATTTATTCCTACATTTGATAGTTCTTTCCTAGGGCTTACTGGATCAGAGAGCGACATTAATAAAGTCATAAGTCAATTTAAGATTTTTTATCAAAAAGTGAATGATGGAAGTAAATCTGGCTATACGATAGATCACAGCGCAGGTTTATATGTGCTTGATAAGAATGGAAGCATTAAGCTTCATACAAGTCACGGACAAAAACCTGAAGACTTGGCGAGCGACCTCGCAAAGCTTATTTAACCAATGAGATACAAATCGCTTGAGAGCGTTTTGAGTTCTTTTTCTGATGAGCGATATTCAGGAAGGACTTTTTCTACTTCTTCCCAAAAACGGTTTGAATGATTCATTTCCTTGAGGTGAGCTAACTCATGACAAATCACATAATTAATAATATGCGGAGGTGCTTGGATTAGTCTCCAATTAAGTCTAATTTCTCTTTTAGAGTTACAGCTTCCCCACCGAGATTTTGCATTTGAAAGATAAACGCTAGAAGGATGAACATTAAGTTTAACGCTAAACACTTCTACTCTTCGAACAAAATCTTTCAATGCTTTTTCTTTTAACCATTTTGATACAAGCTTAGCGGAATGTATTTGATCATTCACACGATTCGTATCGACATGGAGTATGTCTTTATCTTGCAGAACCGAGTTTGTTTTACTCGCCTTGAGACTGAGAATAGCTTTATTGCCCAAAATGTGAATTAATTCGCCTGTTTTCCAATTGATTTTCTTTTTCTTGCTTAATTGAAGAGAGAGCTTCTCTTGAATCCAATCAAGTTTTGGCGCAATAAGTTCTTCAATACGAGATCTGGGAATAAGAATCGGCGCATGAATAACAAGGCCATCGTGATCTACTTTCAAACCAATGGTTCTTCGATTTCTTCTTTTTAGAAGGTATTTAATTTTTTTGCCGCTAGGTAAAAATAATTCAAGATTAGTAGGTTTTAAATTAATCATTTAAATGTAAAACCTCTTTTTCAATCCAATTTTCGGTAAGCCTAATAATTTCATCAGGACCTTTATTTGTTACATCTATAGCTTCTCCGATACTTACTTGGATGGTTCCTGGTTTTTTAAGAATTGAATTTTTTGGCCAAAATAAACCTGCATTATGAGCAACAGGAATGACTTGCGTATTTGTTTTTGAAGCAACCCAAGCACCGCCAATATGATATTTACCTTTTTGTCCTGGATGAGTTCGCGTGCCTTCAGGAAACATGACAATCCAAAAACCTTTTTTGAGTCGGTCAAGACCTTGGGTAAGAATTTGTTCTAGAGATTTTCGTCCTGCTTTGCGATTGATAGCGATTGGAGATGTCATAGCAAGGCCCCATCCGAAAAACGGAACCCATAATAATTCTTTTTTAAGTACCCAAACTTGCGGAGGAAATATTTTTTGAAAAGCAAGTGTTTCCCATGCTGATTGATGTTTGGAAAGTACAATCGAAGCAGTTGAACCTATGTTTTGCTCCCCTTTGACAACAAAATTTAGATTACAGGAAATACGAAGCCAATATAGCATTGTTTTTGCCCAAATTGAAATAAATTTATATCTTGTAATGGCTGGAAACGGAAATGTAAGAAGGGATACCAAGGTAAATGGAATAGTAAAAATCCACATACCAATTAAAAAAATAATGGATCTTAAATAAAGCATTATTTTAAGTTAAACATACTCCGCAATAATTCTTTGTGCCGCCTCTGCCAGATTTTCACAAATCCAGGTATTTTTGGGTAACCCACCTTTCGCAAGCGTCTCTTCTCCTTTGCCTGTCTTGACAAGAATAGGCTGAGCCTCTGCTGCGTCGAAGGCTTGCAAATCTCTTAAGGAGTCACCGACGGCTGGAACCTTCATTAAATTAATAGAAAATCGATGAGCAATTTCTTTTAACATACCTGGTTTTGGTTTGCGGCATTCACAATTTTCATCTGCTCTATGGGGACAAAAGAAAATGGCATCGATATGCCCGCCTTGGAGGGAAAGTAATTTATACATCTTTTCATGAATGAGATTAAGTGTTGATACGTCAAAAAGACCCCGGCTAATTCCTGATTGATTGGTGGCTATCACTACTTTGAAGCCAGATTGGTTTAAAAGTGCAATTGACTCTAGGCTATCTTGGATGGGTATCCATTCATTAGGCGTTTTAATAAAATTTACGCTATCTTCATTAATTACGCCATCTCTATCTAGAATGACTAATTTCATAATTTAAGAAGAGAGTTTAGATAAGTCAGCAACTAAATTCATTGCCGAATAGAGTTTTTCAAGGAGGGCGAGCCGATTCATTTTGAGTGATTCATCATCAACGTTTACCATAACATCTTTAAAAAACTGATCAATCGGATTTTTAAGTTTACAAAGTAACTTTAATGAACCTATATTCTTTTCTAGACTCAGCATCTACAAAATCTAATGTGTTGTATAAATTAATTTCGGCTTCGTCTTTAAGTAAAGATTGGTTAACTTTTAAGCTTGATTTAACATCAGCTTTTTTAAGAATATTGCCAACTCTTTTATTGGCTGATGCTAAGTCTTCTGATTCGGGGAGCAATAGAAATTCTTTAATTGCATTTAATCTTTTAGGTATTTCATTAATTAAACCTGATTCAATCGCAAGTACGGCTTCGATATCTAGAGCAGCATAACCTTGATCTTTGAAGAAATTAGTGAGGCGATCATAAATGAAAGAATTAAGATCTTTAGACTCTACTAATTTAGTTGCCTGAATCGACTCAGAGATCACTGTATTTAAATCTAGATCAATATTTTTTTCAGTAAGAATACGAATAATCCCAATAACTTGACGTCGAAGTGCAAAAGGATCTTTGTCGCCTGTAGGCTTCTCACCAATACTAAATAAACCTATTAAAGTTTCAATTTTGTCAGCAATGGCAACGATATCACCAACAGTGCTTCTGGGAAGTGTGTCACCAGAAAATCGTGGCTTGTAATGGTCTTCAATTGCAAACGCTATTTCATCAGAAATTTTTTCATAAAGCGCATAATATCTTCCCATAATGCCTTGAAGCTCAGGGAACTCACCGACCATATTTGAAGATAAATCTGCCTTAGATAAATCGGAAGCAAGAATTACAGCATCGAGTAATTTTGTTTGATTTAAATTTTTTACAATCAGAGATGCAATAGTTTTAACTCTCTCAGATCTATCAGCTTGAGACCCAAGTTTATTATGGTACACAATATGTGCAAGCTGAGAGAGATATTCTTTAAGTGGCTTTTTCTTGTCTTGCGTGTAAAAAAATTCTGCATCCGATAATCTTGGTCTGATAACTTTTTCATTGCCCTGAGTAATGAGATCTGAATTTTTTGGCGATATATTTGAAACAATCAAAAATTGATTAGCTAGTTTGTTGTTTTTATCAATCAAAGGAAAGTATTTCTGGTTGGCTTTCATGCTTAAAATAAGACATTCTTGAGGAACGTCAAGAAATTTAGATTCAAATTCCCCCGCTAAAACATTCGGATATTCAACGAGTGCTGTAACTTCATCAAGAAGATCTTCGTCGTCAATAGGTGTAAGTTGATTTGAAAGATGAGTTGCTTTTTCATTTAAAGCGTTTTTAATTAGTGCTTTTCTCTCGTCAAAAGAGACGATCACAGCACCTTCGGCTTTCATTTGCTTTTCGTACTGGTCTGCATGTTGAATCTCAATTATTTCTTTTTTCGATTCAAATCGATGGCCGAATGTTGTTCTATTCGATGAAATACCTAGAACATTTGCGTCGATGATATTAGCCCCATGAAGAATTACCAATCCATGAGCTGGTCGCACAAAATCAACAGTCGTCCATCCATCCGCAAGTTGATAGGACATCATCTTTTTTATGGGTAAACGCGCAAGGCTTGAAGAAATACATTCAGCAATAATATCTTTTAGCTTTGCACCTTCTACATTTTTATTGATGTATAAAATTTCAGCATTATTTTCATTTTTTTTAACGATGTCATTTAAAGCTTTTTCGTTTAATCCAATAGCATGTAATTTTTTTAATAATGCATCAGTTGGTTTTTCTGAGGCATCAAATCCAACTGATGCAGGCATTAGTTTGATTGATACACTCTCATCATCTGCTTTATCTTTAACATTTTTTAAATGTAAGCCAATTCTTCTTGGCGTTGAAAAGATTAAATCTTCAGATGTTTCATTTACGAGATGATGTTTTACAAGAAATTCTTTTATATTTTTTGCGAACGCAATGCCGAGCTGCTTTTGTGATTTTGGAGGAAGTTCTTCAGTTAAAAGCTCAATAAGTAAATTATCTAACTTCACGATTTAACCATCTTTTTTGTATTGATTTGGTCAATAATTTCTTTCGCATGATTTTTATCAGCTAAGGGAAAGCCTAAATTCGCTCGACTTTGCAGGTAGCTGCTAGCAACATTACGAGCCAAATTTCTAATGCGACCAATATATTCGGCTCTTTCAGTGATACTAATTGAACCTCTTGCATCTAGAAGATTAAAAGAGTGTGCTGCCTTTAATACTTGTTCGTAGGCAGGAAGAGCTAGGTGCTCTCTTATGAGATGGTTGGCTTGTTTTTCGTGGGCAGTAAACGCTTGAAATAAAAAATCAGCATCACTATGTTCAAAGTTATATGAACTTTGTTCAATTTCATTTTGAAGATATACATCTCCATACTTTAAATTATCAGTCCATGTGAGATCGTAAACGTTATCGACCCCTTGGATATACATAGCCAGTCTTTCGAGTCCGTAAGTGATTTCTCCTGTGATCGGTTTGCAGTCAATGCCGCCTACTTGTTGAAAGTAAGTGAATTGTGTAATTTCCATTCCATTGAGCCAAACTTCCCATCCTAAACCCCAAGCCCCAAGCGTTGGATTTTCCCAGTCATCTTCTACAAAGCGAATATCATTTTCTTTAAGATTAAAGCCGAGCGCTTTGAGTGAGCCTAAATAAAGCTCAAGAATATTTAATGGGGAAGGCTTGAGAACTACTTGTAACTGATAGTAATGTTGAAGTCTATTAGGATTTTTACCATAGCGCCCATCTTTTGGACGTCGACTTGGTTGCACGTAAGTTGCTTTCCATGGCTCCGGCCCAAGTGACCTTAAAAAAGTTGCAGTATGTGAAGTACCTGCACCCACTTCCATATCATAAGGCTGAAGAATGGCACATCCTTGGTTAGCCCAATATTGTTGGAGTTTGAGAATAATGTCTTGAAAGGTTAATTGCATAATGAATTGATCTTTAATTCAAACATTCTACTTCTTTTTCAATACCCATAAAAGCTTTGAATGCCTCATGAACCAACCAAGAAGAACAATGAAACATAAAATAATGACAGGCCAATTGCCACAAAAAACATAAGGCGTTGTATTTTTAAATCCTTGTACATAACCTTCGAGGATGCCTTCAGTAAATGTTGGCAATATTTTCTTCACAATACCATGTTCATCAATAATCGCCGTGGCACCTGTATTTGTTGAGCGAATTACCATTCTTCCTGTTTCGATCGCCCTTGCTTGAGAAAATTGCAAGTGTTGATAGGCAGCAATAGATCTTCCATACCAAGCATCGTTACTGACATTGGCTAAAATTGTTGCAGAAGGAAGTGCTTGAATAATTTCTTCACCAAAAACATCCTCATAACAAATATTAAAAGCAATTTTCTGATTTTCAATTGCTATGGGCTCTTGGCGATTACTACCCCTTGATAAGTCATTCATAGGCATATTGAGATAATGCGTATAAATATATGTAAAGATAAATTTTAATGGTATGAATTCACCAAATGGCACTAAATGTGATTTTCGATAAATTTGAGACGAATCATTGCCTAAATTTAATACGACATTAAAGTATTTTGTATCTTGGCGTTCAATTGCACCAATAAGAACGTGACCTCGTTTTTTTGCGGCATGAAGTAAGGTAGATTTTTTAAATGTTTCCGGAATATATTCGACAAGGAGTGGCAAAGCGGTTTCTGGGAGAAGAATAATTTGACCTTTTGTTTTTTGAATAAGCTTTTGATAAGTTTGTAGCGTTTGTATAACAGTTTCTTTTTGCCATTTAATATCCTGAGCAATATTGCCTTGAACAAGCGATATAGATATGGGTTCACCTGTAGGCTCAGTCCATTCAATATATTTTAAAATCTGACCCGATGCCAATACAGCAGCGACTACACCAAGCTTTAAAAGCTTAGAGCGTTTATCTTTATTAAGTAATGTAAGGCTGAGCAGCAGTGCTAGAGAAGTTAGTATGAGAGTCAGCCCGTAAATGCCAATAATAGGGAGGAATCCCACAAGAGGGCTAGAAGGCACTTGTGAATATCCCATGGTGAGCCATGGAAAGCCAGTGAAGAGCCAGCCTTTAATCCATTCAAAGAATGTCCAAAAAAATGGGATTAAAAAAAGGCTCGATTTTCGATACAAAGAAACCCATCCAATAATGCCAATAAAAGAAGCACAGAAAAGGCAAAATAAAAAAGTACTCAAATAGGACAGCCATGAGGGCATGCCGCCATATGTATTGAGACTTATATAAATCCATGAAATACCGAAGCCAAATAGGCCTAGACCAAAAAAGAGACCTGAGAAAAATCCTTGCCTAGCATTCTTTAGTTTATGCCAGATATAAAAAAGACCACTTAAAGAAATAAGAGAAATGAAATGATGGTTAAAGGGAGCAAAGCTCACAACTGAAAGAGCTCCAAGCCAAAAAGAAATAACTAAATAGAAGAGAGGATAATGTTTATTCAATATACAAAAGCCGTTTAAGGCAATTGTACTGAATTATTAAGAATAAAGCCTTAAAAGTAACTAAGGCTTTTGAATTTGATAAGTTTGAGAAGGGGTCGATGAAGACTTTTCAGTACTATTTTGAAAAACAACAGTCTCGACAAACTCATCTAGAAAATCTAACTCGGTTACAGGATAAAAGCGCCCATCTTCTGCTGTATTGATATTATGATATCGCCAGACGGACCCTACAATCTGCTCAGAAGATTTCACCTTAATATCTTCTTTGGAAGCAGGCTCCCCAAGTGCCTTAAGAATTTCATCCTTATTAAAGCGACTGATAGCTTCAATAAAGGATTTTTCGTCTACTGGGAGCATACTTCTATCAGTATTAATTTCCATAGCGCATAAATATGGCGATGCGATTAAACATATAGCTAAAAATAGTTTTTTCATGAAGACTCCTAATCCTTTAAGAAAAAAAATAAGTCGATTAGTTCAAAAAATTACACGCTATTAATGGGGTTGTCAATTTCAAGAAGAACGGAATAAAGTTTACGACTATCAGCCCTCAGTATTGTGATCTTAAATCCCTGAAAAATGATTTTTTCATCTCGCTTCGGGAGATGACCGAACGCTTGAATAATTAAGCCACCAATTGTTGAAAACTCATCATTACTAAAGCTGACATTAAAGTATTCATTAAAATCTTCAATTTCTGTTGATGCTTTTACTCTGTAGTGACCATTTTTGTCTTGAATAATATTGTCTTCAGTTTCATCAAAATCAAATTCATCTTCAATTTCACCAACGATTTGCTCTAATACATCCTCGATCGTAACCATCCCAGAAACACCACCGTACTCATCTACGACGATAGCAATATGATTTCTACTTCCTCTAAACTCTTTAAGAAGGACATTGAGTCTTTTAGATTCAGGAATAAATACAGCAGGGCGTAACATATCCCTAATTTCAAAGTCATCACCTGCATAGTATTTAAGAAGATCTTTAGCAAGTAAAATGCCAATCACATCATTTTTATCATCTTCAATTACAGGAAAGCGAGAGTGAGCTGTTTCCATAACAAAAGGGATAAATTTCTCCGGCGGGTGTGAGATATAAATTACATCCATTTGAGATCTTGGAATCATAATATCCCTTACTTGCATTTCTGAAACTTGGAGCACGCCCTCTATCATTGAAAGCGAATCAGCATCCATTAAATTTTTTTCATAGGATGATTTGAGCAACTCAAAAAGCTGTTCGCGATCCTCAGGCCCTCTTAAAAGAAAGTGGCTGAGGCGTTCGATTAAATTGGACTTCTTTAATTCGCTCATTGGGATGTACTCTCTTCTATAAGATAAGGATTTTTATAGCCTAACCCAGTTAAAATTTTAATTTCTTTAGCTTCCATAATATCAGCATCTTTTTTATTTTCGTGGTCGTAACCATATAAATGAAGTGCGCCATGGATAATAAGATGTGCGTAATGGGCCTCAAGTTTTTTAGATTGCTCAAGCGCTTCTTTTTCAATGACCGAAGCGCACAGTACAATATCGCCAATTAAATGAACCTCATCATCCACAAGAAAAGAAAGTACATTGGTAGGATATTTTTTTTTACGATATATATTGTTTAGGTTTTGTGATTCATCGTTATCTACAATTCGAATTGTAATCTCAGCATTTTTATCAACGACAGACGTAAGCCATTTTAGACATTGTGTTTTTTTTAATATCGGTTTTGTATGCACCATATCTTGTATTGCAATGATCGGTTTCGGTTCCATGTGAAGTTAATTAGTTACTTTCTTTTTTCTCAAAGTTTTCATAAGCATTGATAATTTTTTGGACAAGCGGATGCCTTACTACATCTTCAGATAAGAAGTGAGTGAATGCAATACCCTTAACTTTAGATAAAATTTTCTTGGCTTCTATCAGCCCGCTTTTTTGACCTTTTGCCAAGTCAATTTGCGTAATATCTCCTGTAATTACAGCTTTTGATCCAAAGCCAATGCGTGTCAAAAACATCTTCATTTGTTCAGGGGTTGTGTTCTGTGCTTCATCTAAAATAATAAAACTTTGGTTTAGTGTGCGCCCCCTCATATAAGCTAATGGGGCGATCTCGATAACACTTTTATCAATCATTTTATGAACATTATCGTAACCTGCTAGATCATAAAGCGCATCGTAAAGAGGTCTTAAATAAGGGTTTACTTTTTGTGCTAGATCGCCTGGAAGAAAGCCTAATCTCTCTCCAGCTTCTACAGCAGGCCTGACTAAAACGATGCGTTTAATTTTATCTCGATTAATGGCATCCACAGCACTTGCAACAGCAAGATATGTTTTGCCTGTACCTGCAGGCCCAATGCCAAAAGTAATATCAAAATCTTGTATATTCTTTAAATATGCATTTTGTCTTGGCGTTCTGCCTCTTAGATCACTTCGTTTTGTTTTGAGCTCATTAATTTCTGCGGTTGCTTTTATCACTTTTTCAAATTTATTTATTTCAACAAGACCTAATTGAATATCTTCCAATTCAATAGGATCACCTGCTTGTTTATAAAATTTTTGAATAAGCGTGGCTACAGCTTTGACATTTTTTGAGGAACCGTTGACAACGAAATTTGATCCGCGTCTTACAATATCAACTTCCATAGCTGCTTCAATTTGTTTTAGGTTTTGATCCAATACACCACATAAATTAGATAGCTGCCTATTATTGTCAGAAGGTAAATTGAATTCCATGCCCATATTAAATAATTTCTCCGCGAAGCCTTTTCGAAGTTACCTCAGTAATTATTACATCTACAAATTGATTGATAAATGATTTATCAGTTTTAATATCAACCACCCTATTATTATCTGTTTTACCAGCCATTTCAGCTGGATTTTTCCATGACTGACCATCAATGAGAATGCGCTGCTTCGTCCCTAACATAAGGTGGCTTATCGCCTTACCTTGAGCCTCATTCATTGATTGTAATTCCTTCAACCTTTTTAATTTTATCTCATGAGGAATTGCATCATGAATATATGAGGCTGGAGTTCCAGGCCTTGGGCTGTATAAAAAACTAAAACTGAAGTCAAATTGCACTTCTTCCATAATTTTTTTTGTCAGCTCAAAATCGGCGTCTGTTTCATTGGGAAATCCGATAATAAAATCAGAGCTTATTGAAATTTGAGGACAATTCTTTTTTAATTTTCTTATAATATTTTTATACTCCAACGCCGTGTAATTTCTTTTCATGGCTGACAATATACGATCTGAGCCCGATTGAATTGGCAAATGCAGGTGAGTGGCAAGTTTTGGAAATTTTCCAAAACATTCAAGAAGGTTGTCATTCATTTCATTAGGATGGCTTGTTGTGAATTTAATACGTTTAATTTCATCAATCTCAGATATATATTCTATAAGTAAAGCAAGATCAGCAGGCGTTCCGTTCTTAGTATGTGATCGATAGGCATTAACATTTTGTCCTAGTAAAGTTATTTCTTTTGCGCCCAAGGAAGCTAGATGAATCACTTCGGCTAATACATCCTCAAAAGGCCTCGAGATTTCTTCACCTCTCGTATAAGGGACGACACAGAACGAACAATATTTACTGCAGCCTTCAATAATTGAAACCATGGCTGAAGCACCGGTAAAACTAGGGGGAGGCAAATAATCAAACTTTTCTATCTCTGGGAAAGAAATGTCAACTTGTGACAACCCAGCCGATCTTCTTTTGCTAACTAGATCTGGTAATCGATGAAGCGTTTGTGGGCCAAAAATAAGATCCACAAAAGGGGCTCGCTTAAGAATATTTTCTCCTTCCTGGCTTCCAACACATCCACCAATTGCAATCAGAAGGTTTGGATTAATTTTCTTAAGGGCTTCATACTCGCCAAGATGGCTGTATATTTTTTCTTCAGCTTTTTCTCTTACAGAACATGTATTTAAAATAATAAGATCTGCTTCTTCGGGATTTTCTGTCTTAGAGCTTGCGTGGGCCTGATTTAATATATCTTGCATTTTTGATGAGTCATACTCATTCATTTGACAGCCGAATGTTTTGATAAAAACTTTTTTAAGCATAAAACTTCAGGAATAGATGGTGGATCAAAATTAGAATATTTTAAGTATAGTGGCTTTAAGTGATTAATAATACAGGTAAATTATTGCATTTTAGATAAGATTTACCTTTCAATGAACATGTAAAATGATGCTATGAAAAGTTTCCCGATTTTTATTAATTTAATACAGAAGCCAGTTTTGGTTATTGGGGGAGGGGATGTTGCTTTAAGAAAGATTGATATGCTTCTTAAGGCTGACGCAAAGATTACTGTCATCGCTTCTAAATTATGTGCTGAATTAAAGCATTATCAAAAGTTAAAAAAAATTCAAGTCAAAATAAAGCCTTTTGAGAAAACTGACATAACTCATTCGGTACTTGTTGTTGCAGCTACTGATAATAAAAAAGTTAATTCCCTAGTCTCTAAAACTGCTCAAGCCCTTAATATCCCAGTCAACGTAGTTGATGAGCCCGCTCTTTGTACATTTACAATGGGGTCGATTATAGATCGATCACCTTTATTAATTGCAATTTCAAGCGAAGGCAATGCCCCTGTACTAGCTAAATTTGTTCGTGAAAAAATTGAAGCCTTGATTCCTCATAACTTTAGTAAGCTTGCTTCTATCATGGGTTCCATGAGAGATAGCATCAAAGTGCGATATGAAACTACGCAATCCAGAAGAATCTTCTGGGAAAATTTTATCGATCATCCTTTAGTCAGGCAGTTTCTCAATCAAACCAAAAAAATGAGTACTCAGCAATTAATAGCATTGGTAAAAAAGAATGGCATACAAAAAAATCAGGGAGAAGTTTTCTTGGTCGGAGGTGGACCTGGTGATCCAGATTTGCTCACATTTAGAGCTCTCCATTTAATGCAGCGATCAGATGTATGTGTTTATGACAAACTTGTCAGTAAGGATGTATTAAATCTTGTGAGACGTGATGCAGAGTTAATTTACGTTGGCAAGGAAAGAGACAGGCATACTTTGCCACAAGACAAAATCAATCAATTGCTCGTAAAGTTAGCAAAAAAGGGCATGCGTGTTTTGCGTTTAAAAGGTGGTGACCCTTTTATTTTTGGTAGAGGCGGCGAAGAAATAGAAATCCTTATGGAACATAAAATTCCATTTCAAGTTGTACCAGGCATTTCTGCTGCCAATGGTGTCTCAAGTTATGCAGGCATTCCCTTAACGCATAGAGATTATGCGCAGTCTTGCACATTTGTTACAGGACATATGAAAGATGAAAGACTGACGCTTGAATGGGATTCGCTCGCTAAACCAAATCAAACTATTGTGATTTACATGGGTCTTTTAGCACTTTCACAAATATGCGTTGAATTAGTAAAACATGGCGCCCCCAAAGATTTACCAATCGCTGTTGTTGAACAAGGAACAACTTCGCAACAGAGAGTGATAACGGGAGCTCTTTCTAATATTGTGCAAAAGGTGAAAAAAGAAAAATTAAAATCACCCTCTCTTATTATTATTGGGAATGTAGTCAAACTTCGAAAGAAATTAAATTGGTTTAATTAGCTTTCACTAATTAAAGGCAATATGATTTTTACCTCTAAGCCCTTTTTAGCGCGATTTGAGATTACTAATTTACCATTGTGAGCTTCAGTAATTTTGTCAACGATTGCTAACCCAAGCCCACAACCCTCTCGATTATTGGCTATTTGTTTTTTATTTATTGATATCACATCAAATCTTTCAAAGGGCTTTAG
>JAPLQN010000056.1 GCA_026399645.1 Candidatus Methylopumilus sp.
GCTGAAGTATATGGGCGTTGACATCCAGGTTACAAAAGACAAAACCGAATTAACTGCAAAAGAAATTATTAATAAAAATGCACCTTATGAGCGAGTCAAAACAATGCGCGCTTCTATTCTTGTTTTAGGCCCTTTGCTTGCAAGATTTGGTGAGGCGCGAGTTTCATTACCGGGAGGTTGCGCTATTGGATCTAGGCCTGTTGATATCCATATCAAAGGCTTACAAGCAATGGGCGCAAAAATAGATATTCATAATGGCTATATTGAGGCTTCAACAAAACATTTACCAAAATCGAAGTTACAAGGCTGCAAATTTTATATGGATATTGTGACTGTTACAGGTACCGAAAATTTAATGATGGCTGCCTCATTGGCTGAAGGGGTTACTATTTTAGAGAATGCTGCTAAGGAGCCTGAAGTTGTAGATCTTGGGCAATGCTTAAATAAAATGGGTGCAAAGATTAAAGGTCTAGGGACTGACGTGATTACAATTGAAGGCGTCGACTCGCTTCATAAAGCAAATCATGACGTGATATTTGATAGAATTGAAGCAGGCACATATTTAGCAGCCGTTGCAATGACAGGTGGTGACGTACTTTTAAAAAATGTACAGCATAAATACTTAGATGCAATTACGCTAAAATTAATAGAAACCGGCGTTAAAATTGAATCACATGAAAATTCGATACGCATTAAAAGTGATGGTAAATTAAAGGCGGTAAGCCTAAGAACCGCGCCTTACCCTGCTTTTCCTACGGATATGCAAGCACAAATGATGGCATTAAATACTATTGCAGAGGGTGTATCAGAAGTCACCGAAACTATATTTGAAAATCGTTTTATGCATGTACAAGAGCTTATTCGCATGGGGGCACAAATCGACATTAGAGGAAACACGGCAATCATCCGAGGCAAGGAATATTTAGAGGGAGCTTCCGTGATGGCAACAGATCTTAGGGCCTCCGCAAGCCTGGTTATTGCAAGTTTGGCAGCTAGGGGACAAACTACGATTGAACGTATTTATCATCTGGATCGTGGGTATGAAAAATTAGAAGATAAATTAAATCAACTAGGCGCGAATATTAAACGGATTCATTAAGATGAAAATTACAATTGCTTTATCTAAAGGAAGAATATTTGAACAAACCATCCCTCTTCTAGAGAGGATAGGGATTACTTGTAATGAGAATCCTGAAACGTCAAGAAAACTTATTTTAGATACCAATCAAAAAGATATAAAACTTATTATTGTAAGAGCGACAGATGTGCCAACTTATGTTGAATATGGTGCAGCTGATATTGGCATTACTGGCAAAGATATCCTTGATGAATATATGGGCGAAGGACTTTACCAGCCCATTGATCTTAATATCGGACGTTGCAAAATGATGGTCGCGGCTAAACAAGATTTTGATTATGCAGGCGCTATTAAAAAAGGTGTTCGTTTAAAGGTGGCAACAAAATATGTAAAAACGGCCAAAGAGCACTTCGCAAAAAAAGGTATGCATATCGATTTGATTAAACTATATGGCTCAATGGAGCTAGCACCGCTTGTAGGGCTTGCAGATGTTATTGTAGATTTGGTGAGTACAGGAAAGACATTAAAAGCTAATAATCTTGTTGCTGTTGAAGACATTTGTGATATCAGTTCTCGACTCATCATTAACCAAGCATCTTTAAAATTAAAAAGAGAGCTCTTACAGCCTATTCTTCGACAGTTTGAAAGCGTTCTCAAAGCATAACCATACCTATGATTCAAATTAAAAAATTAAATACAGAAGATCCAAACTTTAAGGATCAGTTAGATAAGCTCATTTTCATTGAAGCTGAAGATAATATTCAAATCGAAAAAACTGTCGCAGAAATTTTGAGTGATGTGAAAAAAAGAGGCGACCAAGCTGTGATTGAATATACTAAAAAATTTGATCATGTAGATTTCTCGCGCATGGAAGAGTTTGAAATTTCTAAAGAAGAATTAAATTTAGCTTTGGAAAATTTACCCGTATTGTCTAGAGAGGCTCTTGAGGAGGCCGCTAAGAGAGTTTTTGATTATCACAAAAAACAATTAATCAGCTCTTGGAGCTTCACTGAAGATGATGAGACGTTACTTGGTCAAAAAGTTACATCATTAGATCGAGTAGGTTTATATGTTCCTGGAGGAAAAGCTGCATACCCTTCATCAGTGTTAATGAATGCAATTCCAGCAAAAGTTGCAGGGGTTCAGGAAATTATTATGGTAGTTCCTTCGCCTCGCGGAGAAAGAAACCAATTGGTATTAGCTGCTGCAGCTCTTGTTAAAGTTGATCGTGTATTTGCAATTGGTGGCGCTCAAGCAATAGGCGCTCTTGCCTATGGCACCCAAACAATTCCTCAAGTCGACAAAATTGTAGGGCCAGGCAATGCTTATGTTGCAGAGGCTAAAAGAAGAGTATTTGGTGTGGTTGGTATTGATATGATTGCAGGGCCTTCTGAAATACTAATTATTGCAGACGAAAAATCTAATCCAGATTGGATTGCTATGGATTTATTTTCTCAAGCAGAACATGATGAGCTTGCACAATCTATTTTAATTAGCCCAAGTGCAGACTTTTTAACCCAGGTTCAAGAAAGTATTAATAAACTGATCGGAAGCATGCCAAGAAAAAATATTATTGAAACTTCTTTAACAAATAGAGGTGCAATGATCAAAGTAAAAACACTAGAAGAAGCGGCAGAGATTTCAAATTTTATTTCACCCGAACATTTAGAGCTTTCAGTAGATGATCCAGATACTCTCGTTAATAGTATTAAACATGCCGGTGCTATTTTTTTGGGAAGAAATACGTGTGAAGCTGTAGGCGACTATTGTGCTGGACCAAATCATGTTCTCCCCACATCAAGAACAGCAAGATTTTCTTCTCCACTTGGCGTTTATGATTTTCAAAAACGTTCAAGCCTAATTAAATTATCTAATCAAGGTGCTCGTAAGCTTGGAAAAATTGCTTCAGTCTTGGCGAATGGTGAAGGACTTCAAGCGCACGCAAAATCTGCAGAATATCGCATAGATAATGAGTAAATTTTGGAGTAAGGTTGTCCATGGCTTAACACCATACATTCCAGGCGAGCAACCTAAAATTGATAGTCTTGTTAAGTTAAATACGAACGAGAATCCTTATGGGCCGAGTCCAAAAGTTATTGCTGCAATTAAACAGTTTGCGGATGACACTTTAAAGCTTTACCCAGATCCAAATTCAGAAGCACTTAAAAAATCAATTGCTGATTATTTTAAAGTAAAGACTAACAATGTTTTTGTAGGTAATGGTTCGGATGAAGTTTTAGCCATGGCTTTTCAGGCGCTTTTAAAACATAACGTACCTATTTTATTTCCTGACATCACTTATAGTTTTTACCCCGTATACTGCAAACTTTATGAAATTGACTTCAAGGTCATACCTCTTAATAGTTCGTTTGAGATCGAATTGAATGATTATTTAATACCTAATGGAGGTATTATTTTTCCAAATCCAAATGCACCTACCGGTATTCCGCTTAGTTCAAACCAAATTGAAACGTTTCTTAAAAGGAATAATGACTCTGTAGTTATTGTAGATGAAGCTTATGTCGATTTTGGGACAGAATCTGTTATTCACCTTACAGAAAAATATAATAATTTATTGGTTACACATTCTTTTTCTAAATCGAGATCATTGGCAGGATTAAGACTTGGTTATGCTATAGGGCATAAAGATCTTATTGAAGCTTTGATGAGAGTGAAAGATAGCTTTAACTCTTATCCAATAGACCGATTAGGATTAATTGCAGGTGTTGAATCCTTCAAAGATGATTCATATTTTAAAAATACCTGCCAAAAGATTATTCATACGAAACTAAATTTTGTAGAGAAATTGACTGACCTCAATTTTTCAGTACTTCCTTCAGGCGCCAATTTTGTTTTTGCTAAGCATGCTGCTTTAGAAGGAAAAACAATCGTAAGTAAACTAAGAGACCACGGAATTGTGGTGAGACGTTTTGATAATCCGATACGAATTTTTTCTTACATTCGATTCACAATTGGCTCTGATAAGGAAATGGATTCATTGCTTAAAGCTTTAAAACTTATCCTAAGCACATGAAATAATTGATGTTAATTACATTTTTAATGAGTTAAAATATCTTATCTACTTTAAGTAAAAAAATATGACAAGATCAGCATCCGTTTCAAGAAATACAAACGAAACTAAAATTGAGGTAAGTATTAATCTTGATGGTCAGGGGAGTGCAAAACTCAATACTGGCATTGGTTTCTTGGATCACATGTTAGACCAAGTGGCGCGTCACGGGATGTTCGACTTAGAAGTCACTGCAAAGGGCGATCTTCATATCGACGCACATCATACTGTTGAAGATGTTGGTATAGTCCTCGGACAGGCTTTCAGTAAAGCAATCGGAGATAAAAAAGGCATTACCAGATATGGGGCAGCCATTATTCCCCTAGATGAGGCATTATCTAGAGTTGTGCTTGATATCTCAGGCAGACCTGGACTTATGTTTGATGTCGAATTCAAAAGGGCAGTTATAGGTGAATTTGATGTTGATTTAATACACGAATTTTTTCAAGGATTCGTAAATCATGCAAATATCACGATGCATATCGACAATCTCAAAGGTGATAATTCACATCACCAGGCAGAAACAATATATAAAGCATTTGGAAGGGCCCTTAAAATGGCCGTTTGTATTGATCCAAAAATTTCTGGCATAACCCCCTCAACCAAAGGTAGTCTATAAACCTTTTTTCACCAAAATAATAATGATCGCAATCATTGATTATGGAATGGGAAATTTAAAGTCAGTATTTAATGCCTTTAAACAAGTCTCACCTGAAGCTGATATTAAAGTCACAAGCAATCCTGCTGACATTAAAAAAGCACATCAAGTCGTTTTTCCTGGTCAAGGTGCTATGCCTGACTGCATAAGAGAGCTTGATGAAAGAAATTTAAGATCCTCTGTGATAGATGCGGCAAAAACAAAACCTTTTTTAGGAATATGCATTGGTTTGCAGATGCTATTTGATAAAAGCGAAGAAGGTAATACGGATGGCTTAGGATTGTTGAGCGGCACTATTAAACGATTTAATAATGAAAATACAGCGGACGAAAGTGGCCATAAGTTAAAAATTCCGCATATGGGGTGGAATGAAGTGTCACAAACAAATGATCATCCTTTATGGAAAAACATTAGTAATAACGATCGATTTTATTTTGTTCATAGTTATTATTTAGAATCTAAAGATAAAAATATTGTGTCAGCTGAAACTTTATATGCGCAAAAATTTTGTTGTGCTATTGCTAAAGAAAATATTTTTGCGGTGCAATTTCATCCAGAAAAAAGTTCTACTGCTGGCTTACAGCTTATAAAAAACTTCATTCAATGGGCGGTATAGGTTTTTAGTTTATGTTAATCATTCCAGCAATTGATCTAAAAGATGGTAAGTGCGTTAGGCTTAAGCAAGGCTTAATGGAAGAATCAACAATCTTTTCAGAAAACCCTGGGGAAGTAGCAAAACAATGGACAGACATGGGCGCTAGAAGATTGCATCTAGTTGATCTAAATGGCGCTTTTGCAGGAAAGCCAGTGAATGAATCTGCGATAAAAGCAATTGTAAAAGAAGTTGATGGCGCGATTCCAATTCAATTAGGTGGCGGCATTCGCAATCTCGATACAGTAGAAAAATATCTTAATAGTGGCGTTGATTACATAATCATTGGTACGGCTGCAGTTAAAAATCCTGGCTTCCTGCATGAGGCCTGTTATGCATTTCCTGGACAAATTATTGTGGGTCTTGATGCAAAGGAAGGGGAAGTGGCTATTGATGGGTGGGCTAAATTAACTGGACATAATGTAATTGAACTTGCAAAAAAATTTGAAGGATATGGTGTCGAGGGTATCATTTATACAGATATTGGACGTGATGGTATGTTAAATGGATTAAATATTGAGGCGACCGAAAAATTAGCTGAGGCGTTAACCATCCCTGTCATTGCCAGTGGCGGGGTAACTAATCTAGAAGACATTAGAAACTTATCTTCAATTGCTTATTCGGGGGTCATTGGAGCAATTACAGGCAGAGCCATATACGAGGGCACGCTTGATTTTAAGGCAGCACAAGCACTCGCAGATGAGCTTATTAAATAAATGTCGCTCGCCAAAAGAATTATTCCTTGTCTGGATGTGACTGATGGCAGAGTAGTTAAAGGTATTAATTTTCTAGAGTTACAGGATGCAGGGGACCCTGTGGAGGTTGCAAAAAAATATAATGAACAGGGCGCTGATGAATTAACTTTTTTAGATATCACAGCAAGTTCAGATAATCGAGGTTTAATACTCCATATTATTGAAAGCGTTGCAAAAGAAGTTTTTATCCCCCTCACTGTAGGCGGCGGCGTTCGAACTCTAGAAGATGTAAGAAATTTACTCAATGCAGGTGCTGACAAAGTCAGTATTAATACATCAGCAATTGTTAATCCAGATATTGTTTATCAAACTTCATCCCGTTTTGGCTCTCAGTGTATTGTTGTTGCAATAGATGCAAAGTTAACAGATCAAGGGGATAAATCTTTTTGGCAGGTATTTACGCATGGAGGCAGAAATGCTACAGGGCTCGATGCAATTGAGTGGGCAGTAAAAATGGCCTCATTAGGCGCAGGCGAATTATTAATTACGAGTATGGACCGAGACGGAACAAAAAAAGGTTTTGATCTCGAATTGATTAAGTCAATATCTGATAAAGTGGATGTGCCTATTATTGCTTCCGGAGGCGTTGGTGATCTTCAGCATCTTGTAGACGGTATAAAAATAGGTGGGGCCGATGCAGTCCTAGCCGCAAGTATATTTCACTTCGGGGAATATACAATCGATCAAGCAAAAGCGTTTATGAAGTCTAATCATATAGAGATTCGTCAATGAGCTGGATACATTCAATAAAATGGGACTCTGATGGCCTTGTGCCGGTAATTGCTCAAGACTATAAAACAAATAAAGTGCTTATGTTTGCATGGATGAATGAAGAGGCCTTAGAGCTCACACAAAAAAATAAGAAAGCTTTTTATTGGTCAAGATCTAGGAAAAAAATTTGGGAAAAAGGTGAAGAATCAGGACATATACAAAATGTTCGCGAGATAAGACTTGATTGCGATGGCGACGTGGTCTTGCTAAAAATTGAGCAAGTTGAAAACATTGCTTGTCATACTGGACGTGAAACTTGTTTCTACCAAAAATTAGATGATAAAGGCATGTGGATAAATGATCATGCCGTGATCAAAGAACCTAAAGATATTTATAAATAATAAAGATATGAATGCTATTTTAAAAAAACTTACCGAAACACTCGAAGCTAGAAAAAAAGATGATCCGACCAAGTCATATACAGCTTCTTTGTATCGTGATGGATTAGAAGCTATTTTAAAAAAAGTAAATGAAGAAGCTTTTGAAACAATCATTGCTGCGCGCCAAGGAGATGATAAGGAGCTTATTCATGAAGTTGCTGATCTTTGGTTTCATACCTTAGTATTATTGGCACATAAAAATTTAAGCGCAGAAGATATTTTGAATGAACTTGCAAGAAGAGAGGGCACTTCAGGTATTGAAGAGAAAGAAAACCGCTCTTCAAAAGTAAAATAATATGACATGCATTTTTTGTAAAATTATTGACGGCTCTATACCAAGTAAAAAAATATTTGAGAATGATGAATTGATTGCTTTTCATGATGTTCACCCTATCGATAAAGTGCACTTTCTCATTACACCTAAAAAACATATTGAAAATTTGATAACCTGTAGTGAAACTGATAAAGACATCTTATCGAATATGCTTTTATTAGCGCCTACGTTAGCAAAGGAGTTAGGATTAAAAGGCTTTCGTACAATGATCAATTCAGGTGTCGAGGGCGGTCAAGAAGTTTTTCATATGCACTTTCATGTATACGGTGGAAGTTCAAAACTAGCAAAAATTTAATAAGGGGGTTGTTATGGGATTTACAAGCATTACACATTGGCTAATAGTTTTATTAATTGTCTTCTTAATATTTGGCACAAGTAAATTGAGAAATATTGGAAGCGATTTAGGCGCTGCAGTTAAGAACTTTAAAGATGCAGTCAAAAATGAAAATACACCAAAAAATAAAGCAGCAACTCGAAAGACTATAAAAACTCGAGCTAGAAAATAAGCTCCATGTTTGATGTTTCATTTTCAGAGTTAGTCGTTATTTTTTTTGTAGCACTTATGGTTATTGGTCCAGACAAGCTTCCCAAGGTTGCTAAGGTCCTAGGCAAGCTTTCTGGCCGAGCTCAAAATTATATTGGGAAACTTAAAGAAGAGATTGAGCGAGAAGAAAAGTTTAAAGAGCTTCAAAAAATTCAGCGTGAAATTAAAAAAAAGTCGATTAAATCTCGGTGACCCACTTTAAACCTTTTATCCAGCAACTCATTGAATTAAGAAATACCCTGTTTAGAGCTGCGGTGAGTTTTATTATTATTTTTATATGTTTAAGTTTTTACGCAAATGATATCTATAGTTTTTTCTCAGCACCACTTATTGCTAAATTAACAGACGGTAATAAGTTGGTAAGCACAGGGCTGACCTCAACATTTTTAGTCCCAATCAAAATTACAGCCTTCGTTTCATTTTTACTCTCACTACCTTTTATTTTTTATCAGTTTTGGCGTTTTATTTCCCCTGGGCTTTATAAAAAAGAAAAAAAATTAATTTTATTTTCATTTGTGAGTGGTTTCATATTGTTCTTTATTGGAATGGCTTTTGCTTATCACCTCATTTTCCCAATTATATTTAATTTTTTTATTCTGATGACTCCGACAAATGTAAGTCTGATGATAGACATTTCAAATTATCTGGATTTAATTTTGTCCTTGCTTATCTCCTTTGGGTTAGCATTCGAAGTGCCTGTAATCATTATTATATTAGTGACATTAGGATGGGTGAAAGTTAAAACATTGGAAGAAGCAAGACCTTATATGATTGTGATTGCCTTTATCATTAGTGCTGTTTTGACACCGCCTGATGTTATCTCACAGTTTTGCTTAGCTATTCCATTATGGTTTTTATATGAATTAGGCTTATTTGCATCAAAAAGAATTACCTTAAAGGCTTGATAATCTTTAATTTAGTTTTGCCTGCTATTTAGATTTCGAATGAAACTTTGTATAATGAGGCAACTTTCGCAAAGTTAATGTCTCTCAACCGTATTAATTTCATAAAAAGCATACTTACATTAAGATCATGGCAAATCATCAAGACGACAAAATAGACAAAAAGAAAAGAAGTTTCTTAATTGCGGCTACCACTGTAACTGGCGCAATTGGTGCAGGCGCGATTGCCGTTCCATTCTTATCAAGTATGACGCCAAGTGAACGTGCTAAAGCTGCCGGAGCGCCTGTTGAAGTTGATTTAAGTAAGATTGAAGCAGGATCTATGATTACGACCGAATGGAGAGGTCAGCCAGTTTGGATTATTAATCGCTCTAAGGCAATGTTAGATGATTTGAAAAAAAACGACCTCAATCTTTCCGATCCTAATCTTGACGTAATTTCTCAGCAGCCAAGTTATTGCAAGAATGCGACAAGATCTCTTAAGCCAAATTTGCTTGTCCTAGTTGGCATTTGTACTCATTTGGGTTGTTCACCAACTGCAAAATTAGAAACGCAAGGTGATATGGGCGAAAATTGGAGTGGGGGATTTTTCTGCCCATGTCATGGCTCTAGATTTGATTTAGCTGGTCGAGTATATAAGGGGTCACCAGCGCCAATAAATCTTGTAGTACCACCACACAAATATATAGACGAAAAAACCATTTTAATTGGCGAAGACAATATTGGATAAGTTGTATTTAAAAGGTATAAAAAATGAATAAAACAAAAATTAATAACGGTGGTTTATTGGCATGGGTAGATGAGAGATTTCCACTATCATCTCTAATTACCAATCACCTCACCAAGTATTACGCACCTAAAAACTTTAACTTTTGGTATTTTTTTGGGGCACTTGCTCTTCTTACCCTCGTCCTTCAGCTTGTCACTGGACTTTTGTTGACTATGCATTACAAACCTGACGCAGAATTAGCATTTGCATCAGTCGAATATATCATGCGAGATGTTTCATTTGGATGGCTAATAAGATATATGCACTCTACAGGAGCATCTTTATTTTTTGTCGTTGTTTACATGCACATGTTTAGAGCTTTAATTTATGGTTCTTATAAGAATCCAAGAGAACTTTTGTGGCTCTTTGGTGTGGCTATTTTTCTTTGTTTAATGGGGGAAGCTTTTTTTGGATATCTTCTACCTTGGGGCCAAATGTCATACTGGGGCGCGCAAGTCATTGTAAATCTGTTTTCTACTATTCCATTTATAGGTCCAGACTTATCCGAGTGGCTAAGAGGTGATTACTTGGTATCAGATGCAACACTTAATCGTTTTTTTGCTTTTCATGTGATTGCTCTTCCTATAGTGCTATTAGGCCTAGTTTTTTTTCATCTTGTAGCATTGCATGAAGTTGGGTCCAACAATCCCGATGGTATTGACATTAAAAAAAATCTGGATAAAAAAACAGGTATTCCTTTAGATGGAATTCCATTTCATCCTTATTACACAGTCAAAGATCTTATAGGTGTTTCTACTTATTTAATTATCTTTGCCTTAATTGTTTTTTACTTGCCTGAAATGGGAGGATACTTCCTTGAAGCTAATAATTTTATTCCCGCGAATCCCTTAGTCACTCCTGCGCACATTGCTCCAGTTTGGTACTTCACACCTTATTATTCAATTCTTCGTGCAGTTCCACCTATATTGAATTCTCAATTTCCAGGTGTTGCTGCCATGGGGCTATCTGTAATTATATTTGCATTTTTGCCATGGCTCGATAGAAGCGAGGTCAGATCAATTCGATACAAAGGAATTTTATTTAAACGTTGGATCGCATTATTTGTAACAAGCTTCATTGTTTTGGGCTATCTAGGCACTGAGCCATCAAACGTTTGGGGGCAATTCTCCAGTGCAATACCTTTTATTGGTGGAGTTGATAAAGCTACAATAGCTGCTCGAATCTTTACAGTTACATACTTTGCCTTTTTTGTCCTAATGCCTTTTTACAGCAAGAGAGATAAAACAAAGCCCGTTCCTTCTAGAGTTAAGTATTGATGAAATCTCTAACTAAATTTTTTTTAATAGGATTATTTTTTTGTGACGTTGGACTAGCAAATGATGGCCCAATTTTAGAAAAAGCACCTATTGATTTAACAGACCAACAATCTCTTCAAAGAGGAGCAAAAACATTCATTAATTATTGTTTGAATTGTCACAGCGCTAATTACATGAGATATAACCGTCTCAATGATATTGGTTTGACTGATAGTTTGATTAAAGAAAATTTACTTTTTACAGCTGAAAAAGTAGGAGAGCCAATGAAAGTAGCAATGAATAGAGAAGATGCTAAGGTTTGGTTTGGAGCAAATCCACCGGATCTATCTGTTGAGGTAAGAGCTAGAGGTTCGGATTGGGTCTACGGCTATCTTAGAGGTTATTATCGAGACCCAACCAGACCAACTGGTTGGAATAACACGGTCTACGAAAAAACAGCTATGCCGCACATTTTGTGGAAGCTGCAAGGGGATCAAAAGCTAGATGAAAAGCATCAAACTTTAGAGATCGTTAAACCAGGCACGCTTTCTGTGAAAGAATATGATGCGTTTATAGGAGACCTTGTAAATTATCTTACGTTCATGTCAGAGCCCTCAAAATTAAAAAGACTCGATATGGGGTATTATGTTTTGATATTCCTCGGCTTGTTATTACTTTTAACAGTCAAACTTAAGAAAGAATTTTGGAAAGACATTAAATAATTATGATGAAATTATATTCAGGATCGATTGATCCTTTTAGCCATCGCTGCAGAATTGTTTTGTTTGAAAAAGGTATGGACTTTGAAGTTGTAGATGTTGACCTAGCTAATAAACCAGAAGATTTAGCTATATTAAGCCCGCATAATTCTGTTCCCGTTTTAGTAGAAAGAGACCTTGTATTAACAGACGCTAATATTATTAATGAATATATTGATGAGCGATTTCCTCATCCTCAGCTTATGCCAGCAGACCCAGTAATGAGAGCAAGAGCACGTTTATTTTTAAGTGATTTTGAGAAGCAATTATTTGTGCATATTCCTGCTTTAGAGTCTTCTGATGAGACTGCTAAGGAGATTGCAAAAAAACATGTGCGCGATAATTTGCTTTTAATCGTTCCCATTTTTTCTAAACAGCAACATTTATTGAGTGATGAATTTTCGATGTTAGATGTTGCAATTGCTCCTTTATTATGGCGATTGGGCCATTATGGTATTGAGCTTCCAAATCAAGCAGCGCCATTGCTCAAGTATGCAGAGAAATTATTCTCAAGACCACTTTATGCAGATGCAATGACACCTTCAGAAAAAGCGATGAGAAAATAATTTAGCATCAATGGCAAAATCAGCCTCAACCAAGCCTTATCTTGTGAGAGCAATTTATGAATGGTGTGTTGCCGAACAATACACACCTTATTTGCTTGTAAAGATAGATCAAAATACTTTAGCCCCCAGAGCTTTTATTAAAGGTGGAAAAATTCTTCTTAATTTAAGTCCTGGATCTATTAAAGATTTGCTTATGGGGGATGAGGCAATTACCTTTACAGCAAGATTTAATGGCGCCCCTGAGAATTTATACCTGCCTATTTCTGCTGTTGAGGGCGTTTACGCTAAAGAAAATGGCGAAGGACTGTTCTTTGAAGCTAAAGAAGATCAAGAATCAGGTTTAACTGAAACAAAAAAATCACCCAATAAACCTAAATTAACCCTAGTTAAGAACTAAAAAACTAGTTCAAATTTAAATAAATTGGTATAGTAGCGCCTCTGATAACGCCGGATTAGCTCAGTTGGTAGAGCAGCGCACTTGTAATGCGAAGGTCGTCAGTTCGATTCCGACATCCGGCACCATTTTACTTCGTACTTTATTCTCTTCTATAAGTCCCTCATTAGTTTGACAAAACTCAAAAAAACCAACATAATTTAGGGTTCGGTTTGGAGGGGTGGCCGAGTGGTTAAAGGCGACGGACTGTAAATCCGTTCTCTCTGAGTACGAAGGTTCGAATCCTTCCCCCTCCACCATGAGTAA
>JAPLQN010000091.1 GCA_026399645.1 Candidatus Methylopumilus sp.
GGATTTCATCCTAAAAATATTGGCCTTTTAGCAATAAAGCAGCCCCAATTAAGGTCTTGCACTCCCTATGGTGTCATGAAGCTTATTAAAGCCACCCAGCTTGCAATCCAAGGGCTTGATGCAATCGTGGTTGGTTCATCAAATCATGTTGGCCGCCCTATGGCCTTAGAGCTTCTTTTAGGGGGCTGCACTGTCACTATATGTAATCGCTATACCCAAAAACTCCAACAAAAAATTGAATTGGCGGACATTGTTGTGGCAGCGGCTGGCATACCAGACATGATTAAAGGAAGCTGGATTAAACCTGGAGCCATTGCAATTGATATTGGTATCAACAGGCTTGAGAGCGGAAAAATAATAGGTGATATTGAATTTGATATCGCAAAAACAAGGGCTGGTTTTATTACTCCTGTGCCAGGGGGCGTTGGACCTATGACGGTTGCAACATTAATGGAAAATACGCTTCTCGCACAAAAGCTATCCACCCAATAAATAGTCGTAAATTACGTCAATTACATCTTGCTTTCATAGTCGATCGGTGTAAACTTTCGCGATTATTTACATTTGTTTTTATTTTAGGATTAAAAAATGGCAGTTAAAAAAATAGCTAAAAAAATCGTTGCAAAGAAAAAAGCTCCGGTTAAAAAAGTTGTAGCTAAGAAAAAACCAGCGCCTAAAAAAGTCATTGCAAAGAAAAAGCCAGCTCCTAAAAAAGTTGTCGCTAAAAAAGTCGTTGCAAAGAAAAAAGCTCCAGTTAAAAAAGTTGTAGCTAAGAAAAAACCAGCGCCTAAAATCGTTGTAGCTAAAAAAGTTGCATCTAAGAAACCTGTCCCTGCAAAAATTGTACCTCTTAAAGTTAAAGGCTCATCTCAAAAGGGTCTAAAACAATTTAGAACTTATGAAGCTAAAAAAGGTGAGGGCTATATGAGCAAAAGCCAACTCAATCATTTCCGCGTAATTCTTAATGAATGGAAAGCAGAATTAAGTCAGGATATCGATCGCACTGTGCATACGATGCAAGATGAGCTGACTTCACATGCAGATCCTAATGATCGTGCAAGCCAAGAGTCTGATATGGCGCTTGAACTGAGAAATCGTGATCGCGAACGCAAGCTTATCAAAAAAATAGATGAGACTTTAAGAAATATCGAAAGCCAAGATTATGGATACTGCACAGGCTGTGGTGAAGAAATTGGTTTAAAACGTTTAGAAGCTCGTCCTACTGCAACACTCTGTATTGATTGCAAAACGCTTGATGAGATTCGCGAAAAACAAATGGCAGGTTAATTGATTTGTTTAAATAAAAAAACCCGGGATCTCCCGGGTTTTTTGTTGTCTTAATTCATCCAAGACAATTAGTCTTCTTTTTTGCTTTCTGCTTTTTCTTCAGCAGCCGGAGGCTCAATCAGTGCTTTTGCACTTACACGAACACGGCCCTTATCATCCACTTCAATTACTTGCACTTTAACTTTTTGTCCTTCAGACAAGAAGTCAGTCACTGCATTCACACGCTGATGAGCAATTTGTGAAATGTGAAGCAAGCCATCTTTACCAGGAAGAAGAGATACAATTGCGCCAAAATCTAACATCTTAATCACAGTACCTTCATAGATTTGACCTACTTCAATTTCTGCTGTGATTTCTAAAATACGACGCTTCGCTTCTTCACCTTGAAGACCATCCACACAAGCAATCTTAATAGTACCGTCATCTTCGATATCAATCGTAGCGCCAGTTTCTTCAGTTAAGGCTTTAATCACTGATCCACCTTTACCGATTACCTCACGAATTTTATCTGGGTGGATTTTCACAGTAATAATTCTTGGTGCAAATGTAGATAGCTCTTGACGGCTACCTTTCATTTCTTTTTTCATGATTGCTAAAATATGTTCACGTCCCTCTTTAGCTTGGCTCAATGCCACTTGCATAATTTCAGTGGTGATACCTGTAATTTTAATGTCCATTTGAAGCGCTGTAATACCATCTTCAGTACCTGCCACTTTAAAATCCATATCACCTAAATGATCTTCATCACCTAAGATATCTGTCAAAACAGCAACACGATTGCCTTCTTTAATAAGACCCATCGCAATACCTGCCACGTGAGCTTTGATTGGGACACCAGCGTCCATCAATGCTAAACAACCGCCACATACAGATGCCATAGAGCTTGAACCATTTGATTCTGTAATTTCAGAAACTAAACGCATCGTATAGCTAAAATCTTCTTTAGAAGGTAGGACAGCAAGCAATGCACGCTTTGCTAATCGACCATGACCAATTTCACGACGCTTAGGTGTACCCACACGTCCTGTTTCACCTGTTGCATAAGGAGGCATATTGTAATGAAGCATGAAGCGGTCTGAATACTCACCCTGAAGTGCATCAATCGTTTGCTCATCTCGACCTGTGCCTAATGTAGTAACTACAAGTGCTTGCGTTTCACCACGTGTGAAAAGTGCTGAACCGTGGGTTCTAGGAAGAACACTTGATCTAATCGCAATCGGTCTGACTGTGCGAGTATCTCGTCCGTCGATACGTGGCTCTCCATCTAAAATTTGTGTACGCACTGTTTTTGCTTCTAAATTAAAAAATTCATTTTTAATTTTATTAGTTTCGGTAGTGTCTGTATCTTCAGTAATAAGCTCTGCGAATACTTTATTTTTAATTTCATCTAGCTTAGCTGAGCGCTCGCCTTTTGATTTAATTTGAAATGCAGCGTGAACATCTTTTGCTGCTAAATCATGAATCTTTTTAATGAGTGCTTTATCAGGTTCAGGGGCAACCCAATCCCATGGCTCTTTGCCAACTTCTTTAGCTAATTCATTAATCATTTTAATCACAGCTTGCATTTCTTTATGGCCATGAAGCACAGCACCTAACATAACGCTTTCAGGTAATTCTTTTGCTTCTGATTCAACCATTAATACAGCCGAGTCTGTTGCCGCAACAACAAGATCAAGTTCACTTTCTTTTAATTGTGATGCTGTTGGATTAGTCACATACTCTTCGTTAATATATCCCACGCGCGCAGCACCAATTGGCCCATAGAAAGGGATACCTGAAATAGCTAATGCTGCTGAAGCGCCAATGATTGCTGGAATATCAGAATCAATTTCACTATCAGATGACACGACCATCGCCACGATTTGAATTTCGTTGTAAAAACTTTCTGGGAATAAAGGACGTAATGGACGATCAATTAAACGTGAAGTCAGTGTCTCTTTTTCGCTTGGACGTGCTTCTCGTTTGAAAAAACCGCCAGGAATTTTACCTGCAGCATATGTTTTTTCTTGATAATCAACTGTGAGGGGGAAAAAATCTTGTCCTGCTTTAACATCATGTCTGCCTACGACTGTTACTAATACCGCTGTATCACCATAACTTACTAATACTGCGCCATCTGCTTGTCTTGCTATCTCGCCTGTTTCCAGTGTTAAGGTGTGTGCACCAAATTTTATACTCTTCTTAATTGCTTTAAACATAATTTACCCTTTTCTTTTTTCATCCGTTATTCACTTCTTAATAACGAATACATTAACTAACATTTAACATCCAATAAAAAAGCCGAGGCATCTTCCTTTTTAAGAAGGGTTGCAATCGGCTTCAAAACTTACGAATCAAAAATTTCTTAAACTAATTAATTTAAATAGTTAAAAAAATTATTTACGTAAACCTAGACGCTCAATCAATGATTGATAGCGACCTAAACTCTTACCTTTAAGGTAATCCAATAATTTTCTGCGTTGACTTACAAGCGCTAAAAGTCCACGACGTGAGTGCTGGTCTATTGCATTGGCTTTGAAATGCTCTGTTAAATAACCAATACGACTTGTGATAAGTGCAACTTGCACTTCTGGGGATCCTGTATCGTTCTTTGCCTGTTGATATTCACTTACAACTTTGGCTCTTTCAGCTGCTGTTGATGCCATTTAATCTTCTCTCCTCATTCAGAACCGCGTATTTTAATTGTATTCTTTTGATTTAACAATATGTTTTTTATAATATATTTGCTATTAAGCGCTTAGGAAGAAGGTGTCCTTGAAGGTCGGGCTGGCCCACCCCTACAAACTTGCCTGAAGCGCTGTATAAGCGTAATTCTTCTTCATTTTTACTAATAAAATCAATGCTTTGCCCTTTTTTAATCGCTTCTGTTTCAGTCGAAGTGAGCTTAATCGATGATAGCCCTTCTAATAATGCATCGATAGGCAAAAGTATCTTTTCTCGAGATGCAACGGCTATATCTTCAAGAGCTTCGATCGAGAGGGCACCTGACAATTGAAAATTGCCTGTTTGGGTTCTTTCTAAGCCCTTTAAGTGAGCGCCACACCCAAGTGCTTGCCCAATATCTTCTGCCAAAGTACGAATATAAGTACCCTTGCTGCAGGAAACTTCAATTGTCGTGACACTGCCTTCAACTTTTATAAGCTTGATGTCATAGATGGTGATTTGTCTAGATTTGCGTTCAATTTCAATCCCTTTTCTTGCATATTCATAGAGGGGCTTCCCTTCAAATTTCAATGCGGAATACATCGGGGGTATTTGTGAAATATCGCCTATAAATTTTTGCAGCGTTTCTTTTAATTGGACTTCATTAAAAACAACCTCTTTTTCTGAAATCACCTCACCTTCTTGATCACCAGTCGTAGTTGTCACGCCGAATTGAATTGTTGCAATATAAGTTTTGTTAGCATTAAGAAGACGGTGTGAAAACTTTGTAGCCTCACCTAAGCAAATAGGAAGAAGCCCTGAGGCCATAGGATCAAGCGTGCCTGTGTGTCCTGCTTTTTTTGCATTAAATAACCATTGGATTTTTTTTAAGGCTTGATTGGATGAAAATCCAAGCGGCTTATTGAGTAAAAAAACGCCGTCAATCTCGCGCTTCGTAGACTTCTTTTGCATGAAAATAAATTACTGAGGAGGTAGTGCGTCTTTAATGAGTTGTGAAATCTTCATCCCCTCATCAATCGACGTATCGTACACAAAATGAAGTTGTGGGATGCCACGTGTCGCCATACGTTTTGATAATTGTGCACGTAAATATCCTGTCGAGCGATCTAGGCCTTGCATGATTAAAGGGTCATTTGTAGGGGAAGTAAAATATATTTTAGCGTGGAGTAAGTCAGGGGTGACTTGAACTTCAGTGATCGTCAACATTCCCACAGCAGGATCTTTGAGTTCTGACTGAATAAGCTCTGCGAGTTCTCGCTTTATTTGTTCTGAAATGCGATCACTTCTTGCATAAGAGCGATTCACCATGATTAAAGCTTACGGGCGATCTCAACGACTTCAAATACTTCGAGCATGTCGCCCACTTCAATTTCATTAAAGTTTTTGATGGAGAGTCCGCACTCGAAATTATTTTTAACTTCTTTCACATCATCTTTGAAGCGTTTTAATGAATCAAGTTCGCCCGAGTGAATGACTACATTGTCTCTTAAGATGCGCACCATTGAACTTCGTCTAATCACACCATCTTGAACATAACAACCAGCAATGGAGCCGATTTTAGAAATTTTAAATACTTCACGAATTTCGACCATGCCAATGATGCTTTCTTTTTTCTCAGGTGATAACAATCCACCAAGGGCTGCTTTCACTTGATCAACAGCTTCGTAAATAATACTGTAATAGTGCACATCGACTTCAAGTGAGTCTATCAATTTACGCGCGCCTGCTTCCGCTCTAACATTAAATGCAATGAGAATGGCTTTCGAAGCGCTCGCTAAGTTCACGTCAGATTCAGTTACAGCACCAACACCTACATGAATGACATTCACTTTAACTTCGTCGGTAGATAATTTTTGTAATGATGTAGATAACGCTTCGCAAGAACCTTGCACATCAGATTTAATAATGAGAGGTAAAACTTTTACGTTACCTTCAGCCATTTGATCAAATATATTTGCAAGTTTTGCAGCTTGTTGTTTTGCTAATTTCACATCTCTAAATTTACCTTGACGGAATAGAGCAATTTCACGGGCTTTACGTTCATCATTTAATACAACGACTTCTTCACCTGCGTTCGGCACATCTGCTAAACCTAGTACTTCAACAGGCATAGAAGGTCCTGCTTCTTTAATTTCTTCGCCAGTTTCATCAAGCATCGCACGAATGCGACCAAAAGCTGATCCCGCTAATAATGTATCGCCGCGTTTTAACGTACCTGATTGAATAAGAATAGTTGCTACGGGGCCTCGACCTTTATCTAAACGGCCTTCAATAACAATACCCTTGGCAGGCGTATTTTTAGACGCTTTTAATTCAAGCACTTCGGCTTGAAGCAGCACTGATTCAAGGAGTTTATCGATACCTTGTCCTGATTTTGCTGAAACTTCCACAAACATGGTGTCACCACCAAAATCTTCAGGCACCACTTCTTGCGCTACAAGCTCCATTTTTACGCGCTCAGCAGAGGCGTCAGGTTTATCAATTTTATTAATCGCAACCACAAGAGGCACATTGGCGGCTTTTGCATGATGAATTGCTTCAATAGTTTGTGGCATCACACCGTCATCTGCTGCCACTACTAAAATCACAATATCGGTAGCCTTAGCACCACGAGCGCGCATTGCAGTGAAAGCCTCATGGCCTGGTGTATCTAAAAAAGTTACCATGCCGCGCGGTGTTTCTACATGGTATGCACCAATATGTTGTGTAATGCCACCTGCTTCACCAGAAGCCACGCGTGTTGTTCTAATATAATCAAGCAATGAAGTTTTACCGTGATCCACGTGACCCATTACAGTAACCACTGGCGGTCGTGTTTCTAATATAGCTTCTATGCTTGAATCTTGTTCGATTAGCGCGTCAGGATCTTCATCTAAAGCCGCAACGGGCGTATGTCCCATTTCACCTACTACAATCATTCCAGTGTCTTGATCTAAAATTTGATTAATGGTGACCATCATGCCCATATTCATAAGCACTTTGATGACCTCAGTGGCCTTCACTGACATCTTATGTGCTAAGTCAGCAACCGAAATCGTTTCAGGCACATGAATATCTCGGATAATCGGTTCAGTAGGCGCTACAAAAGTTGACTCTTCATTCTCTTCGCGAGATTTTAATCTTGATTTAGGTGAGCGCCATCCTGAAGAGGCACTGGAGTCGCCACGTCCTTTGAGTGTGCGTTTTTTAAATTCACGGTCGGACCAATCTTTTTCACTCTTGTCCACTTGCTTTTCTTTAGTTTCAACTTTAACGCCTACTTTAGAAGCCGGGCGATGAAGAGTGCCTTCGCTTAATTTAGCTGCTGGCACTTCATTTGCTTTCGCAACTGCTTCTTGTTTTTTTCTAACATCTTCGGCTTGAACTGCTGCAAGTGCTGCATGGCGCTTAGCTTCATCTTCTCTAATTGAGACTTGATCCTCGCCAAGCACATGTGTTTTTGTTTGCGTTTTAGCGACTGTTTCAACAGGTGCAGATTCCACAATAGGTGTATCGACCGGTTGTCCATCTTCTCGTCTCACGAGTACACGTTTTTTGCGCACCTCAACTTGAATGGTGCGTGCACGTCCTGTGCTATCCGTTTTTTTAATCTCTTTATTTTGTTTGTGCGTTAATGTGATTTTGTTTTTTGGCACTTGAGTTTGGCCATGCTCTTTACGAAGATATTCGAGAAGTGCTGATTTGTCTATTTCGCTTAATGAATCTTCTGCTACTGATTTATTGACGCCAGCACTTTTAAGCTGTTCGATTAATAAATCAACAGGTAATCCTAATTCTTCAGCAAATTTAGTGACGGTTGATAGTCCCATTTAGTACCTCATAATATTCATCGTAGGGTGAATGTACCTTTAAACAAACCAAGGCGCTCTAGCAGTCATGATTAACTGTTTCGCGCGCTCTTCATCCATTGAAGTCATTTCAACCAATTCATCTACAGCAAGATCTCCAAGATCATCCATTTTCGAAATACCTTTTGAAGCAAGAAGATTAGCCGTAGCATCATCCATGCCTTCCATCGTGAGAAGGTCTTCTGCCGCTTCTTCAACTTTTTCTTCTTTTGCAATCGCTTCAGTAAGAAGAGCTGCACGTGCGCGCGAACGAAGTTCATTCACCGTGTCTTCATCGAACGCTTCGATCTCTACCATCTCTTGCAATGGCACATAAGCAATTTCTTCTAGTGTGCTAAATCCTTCTTGCACAAGAATGTCGGCCACATCTTCATCCACATCAAGTTTTGCCATGAATAATTGGCTCGTACTTGCATATTCTTCTTCATTTTTCTTAGAGGACTCTTCTTCTGTCAGAATATTAATATTCCAACCTGTGAGCTCAGACGCAAGACGAACGTTTTGTCCATTTCGCCCAATTGCTTGCGCTAAATTTTCTTCATTCACTACAACATCCATGCTGTGTTTTTCTTCATCGACCACAATGCTTGAAACTTCAGCTGGTGCCATCGCATTAATGACAAACTGTGCTGGCTCCATTGACCATAAAATAATATCGACACGCTCTCCTGCAAGCTCACCTGTGACTGCTTGAACTCTTGATCCTCGCATGCCTACACATGTGCCTACTGGATCAATTCTTTGATCGTTTGCTTTCACAGCAATTTTTGAACGCAACCCTGGATCACGTGATGCAGATTTAATTTCTAGCAAGCCTTCTTCAATTTCTGGTACTTCAAGTTCAAATAAACGGACAAGAAATTCAGGTGCTGTTCTAGATAAAATAAGCTGTGGTCCGCGATGACTTCTTTCAACACTTGTTAGATATGCTCTTACTCGATCGCCGATACGTAAATTTTCTTTAGGAATCATTTGATCGCGGGGAAGCACAGCTTCAATACGACCTACTTCAATGATCCCATTACCGCGATCCATACGTTTGATTACACCGGTCACTAATTTTTCATTGCGGCCCAAGAAATCTTCTAAAATTTGTTCTCTTTCAGCTTCGCGTACTTTTTGTAAGATGACTTGTTTTGCAGCTTGTGCGCCGATACGTCCAAATTCAATCGACTCCAAAGGCACTTCAATCGTATCGTTTTCTACCTTGCCTTCAGCACGAGGATCTAGAAGAGAAATTTGAGCGTGTTCATTTTCAATGAGCTCATCATTTAAAAAAGTCCAACGTCTAAAAGATTTATATTCACCTGTGTCACGATCAATTTCGACGCGCACATCAATGTCTTCTGTATTTTTTTTCTTTGTAGCTGAAGCCAAGGCTGATTCAAGAGCCTCAAAGACCACATCTTTGTTCACATTTTTTTCATGGGCTAAAGCATCTACTAACAATAAAATCTCGCGACTCATCTCAATCTCCGCAACTCATTTTCTAACGTTTAAATTCTGGGCTCAATCGAGCTTTATCAATATTTGATAAAGCGAAGCGATAGAGCTCACCCTCGCACAACAAAAGAACAGTATCTTTTTCTGTCCCATCAATCGTGCCTAAAAAATTTTTACGCGCATCTAAAGGCATTCTTAACTTCACAGAAGCCCGCTCACCTTTAAAGCGTTCAAAATCAGCTAATTTCTTTAACACGCGATCCATACCAGGGGATGACACCTCTAGTCGGTCGTAATCTAAATCCTGCTCTACGGTAAGAACGTGGCCTAAATGGTTGCTCACTAAAGTGCAATCATCAATCGTCACTGAATCAGGCTTATCAATATAAACACGTAAAAGCTTTCCTCGATTTGAAATCTCCAAATCTGCCAACTCATAGCCGAGTTGCTGTACGGTTTTTTCAATTAATGTTTCAAGCTTTTCCATCTTACAAGGCTGATTTCCTAAAATTCCCCAAGTTGCAGAAACAAAAAATGGGCTTAAAGCCCATCAATATTTTCATGCCGAATTATATCAATAAATTCAGATAATTGAAATCAAAAGTTCATTCAAAATCAATATGATCCATTACATTAAAGAACTTTAATCTTTGCGAATTTTCGCTTGCCCACCTGGGCCACAAATTCACTATTTTTAGAAATCATTTTTTTACCATCTTCAAGACGCTCTCCGTCAATTTTTATGCCGCCACCCTCGATGAGTCGCATGGCTTCCGATGTGCTCGCCACAAGCGAAGCTTCTTTAAGAAGCTGCAAAATGCCAATCGTATCAGCTTGAATCGTGATATTTAATTCAGGGATATTGTCCGGAATGCCTCCTTTAGAGCGCGTCTGAAAATTTTCTAACGCCTCAATAGCAGCCTCTTTTGAATGAAAGCGCGCTACAATTTCTTGAGCAAAAGTGACTTTAATGTCGCGAGGATTTTGACCTGCTTTGACATCAGCTTTCCAGCCTGCAATCTCATCCATGGATGCAAAAGAAAGCAGCTCAATATATCGCCACATTAATTCATCTGAAACTGACATAATTTTTGCAAATATGATTTCAGGGGCTTCATTAATCCCAATGTAATTGCCCAAGGATTTAGACATTTTTTGTACCCCATCCAAACCTTCGAGAAGCGGCATGGTAATGACACATTGGGGGGATTGTCCTGACTGCTTTTGTAGCTCGCGACCCATTAATAAATTAAATTTTTGATCAGTACCCCCTAATTCCACGTCTGCTTTCAATGCAACAGAGTCATAACCCTGAAGAAGAGGGTATAGAAATTCATGGATAGCAATAGGTTGATTGGCTTTATATCTTTTACTAAAATCATCACGCTCTAACATACGAGCAACTGTATGACTTGCAGCTAATTTGAGCATTCCTGCTGCACCTAAATCAATCAGCCACTTTGAATTAAAAACGACCTCGGTTTGATCGCGCTTTAATATTTTAAAAACTTGCTCAGCATAGCTCTCAGCATTTTTTTTCACTTCATCTTGAGATAAAGGGGGGCGTGTCGCACTTTTACCTGTGGGGTCACCAATCATGCCCGTGAAGTCACCAATTAAAAATAAAACGTGGTGGCCTAAGTCCTGAAATTGTCTTAGTTTATTTAATAAAACAGTATGACCTAAATGAAGATCGGGGGCTGTAGGATCAAAGCCAGCCTTCACTCTTAAAGGCTGACCTTTTTTAAGTTTTTCGAGAAGCTCTTCTTCTAGAAGAATTTCTTCGGCGCCTCGTTTAATGAGTGCTAACGCTTGATTGATTTCAGAAGCCACAAATATTTCCGAATGGTTTTATTGAAGTTTAATGATTGCCATCATTTTAGCCTAAATTATTTTACCAATATAGAAAATAGCGGAAATAAACCATTTACAATCCTACACATGAGTGAATTATTTATAGGCCTGATGTCTGGCACCAGCCTCGATGGGATGGATGCTGTGCTTGTTAATTTTGGTGACTCACCTCAAGACATCAAAATGATGGATCATAGTTATGTCGCCTACGAAGATACATTGAAAAAAAGTCTTCTAGGGCTTCATTTGCCATATATCAATGAGCTCGAAGATAGCCTCATCGCAGGCAATATAGTGAGCCAAAAAGCCTATCAAGCTATTGAGGCTTTACTTAAAAAAACAGGCACTACACCCAAAGACGTCAAAGCAATTGGGTTTCATGGACAAACGATTCGCCATCAGCCACAAAAAGGCTTTACCTTACAAATTGGAAATCCTGCACTCTTAGCTGAGCTTTGCCATATCAATGTGATTGCGGATTTTCGAAGTCGAGACGTTGCAGCAGGTGGACAAGGCGCCCCCTTGGTGCCTGCATTTCATAAAGAAATTTTTTCGCACCCAACGATTCATCGTGCGATTGTGAATATTGGTGGGATTGCCAATATCACCATTTTAAATTCTGAAACTTCCACATCAGGCTTCGATAGCGGGCCTGGTAATCTTTTATTAGATCACTGGAGTCATGAGCACCTTCATAAAGCATTCGATGAAGATGGGGTATGGGCGAAAGAAGGTCAGCTTATTCAACCGCTTCTTGATGCATTTTTTAAAGATCCTTATTTTGAAAAAACTGCGCCCAAAAGTACAGGTCGCGACCACTTCAATGAAGCTTGGATCAACAAACATTTACAAAAATCTTACCCCATTCAAGATATTCAAAGAACGCTATTGGAACTCACCGCATTAAGTATTTCAAAAGCCATAAATACACAGAACACAAATATCACTGAAGTTTATCTCTGTGGTGGTGGTGCTCTAAATAGTTTCTTGGTTGAGCGATTAAAATCAGCAATGCCTCAAATAAAAATTTATCTCACAGATGTTCTTGGCATACCTACACAACATGTCGAGGCTGCAGCATTTGCATGGCTTGCGAAACAAACACTGTTTTCAAAACCGGGTAACTTACCTCAAGTTACTGGCGCTAAAGGCTTGCGCATTTTAGGTGCGCTCTATCCCGCATAAAGATAGCGCTAGCAAAAGTATTGTGAGAAGTTATAATTCAGTTAACAATTAATTTTATTTTTCAAAAATGAAATCAACTAAAGTCACATTAAACTTCGATCAAGAGTCAGCATCCATAGAATTACCTTTGGTAAAAAGTACCATGGGTAACGATGCGATTGATATTCGCCAATTAGGGACTCATCAAATCTTTAGTTATGACCCTGGTTTTATGTCGACGGCTTCGTGTAGCTCTGAAATCACTTTTATTGATGGCGAAAAAGGCCTTCTTCTTTATCGTGGTTATCCTATTGAACAGCTTGCAGAACATTATGACTTTTTAGATGTGGCCTATCTCTTGATGCATGGCGAATTGCCAAACCCACAAGAAAAAGAAACATTTTCGACTACCATTACTCGTCATACAATGCTCCACGATCAGCTCAATAATATTTTTCGTGGGTTCAGACGTGATGCTCACCCTATGGCTGTTATGGTCGGTGTCGTAGGCTCTATGTCTGCATTCTATAACGATAGTATGGATGTCTCAGACGCTAAACATCGTTTAATCGCAGCACACCAATTATTAGCAAAAGTTCCTACGATAGCAGCTTGGAGTTTCAAATATCGATCAGGACAACCATTTACCTACCCACAAAATCATTTGAGTTATGCTGAGAATTTTTTGCATATGATGTTTGCAACGCCATGTGAAGAATACAAAATTAACCCTGTGCTCGCTAAAGCTTTTGAGCGTATTTTAATTCTTCATGCAGACCATGAACAAAATGCATCAACTTCTACAGTCAGACTCGCGGGCTCTTCAGGGGCAAACCCTTTTGCATGTATCGCTGCAGGCATTGCATCTCTTTGGGGTCCAGCGCACGGAGGCGCAAACGAAGCTACTTTGAAAATGCTCGAAGAAATAGAAGATGAAAGTCGTATTGGTGCATTTATCAAACGCGCAAAAGATAAAGATGATTCATTCCGTATGATGGGTTTTGGTCATCGCATTTATCGCAACAAAGATCCTCGTGCAGAAATTATGCGCAAGACCTGCCATGAAGTCCTCAATGAACTTGGTTTAAAAGATGATCCTATTTTCAAACTTGCAATGAAGTTAGAACAAATTGCACTCGAGGACGAGTACTTCATTGAGAAAAAACTGTATCCCAATGTGGATTTCTATTCTGGCATTGTGATGCGAGCTATGGGTATTCCTAATTCAATGTTTACTGCTGTATTTGCGCTTGCAAGAACAGCGGGCTGGGTTGCTCAATGGAATGAAATGGTAGGTCAGCCTGGCAATAAAATTGGCAGGCCACGCCAAGTTTACACAGGTAAACCTCGGCGCGACGTTCCTAAAAACAATTAGTGTTAAGCTGAGAAGGAAGAACCACAACCGCATGTTGTTTGTGCGTTTGGATTCTTAATGACAAATTGTGAACCTTGAACACTGTCTTGGTAATCAATTTCAGCGCCCATTAGATACTGCAAACTCATAGGATCAATGAGTAAAGTCACTGAATCTTTTGTGACTTGCGTATCATCTTCATTTGTAGTTTCTTCAAATGTAAATCCATATTGAAATCCTGAACATCCGCCACCGCTTACGAATACACGAAGCTTCAACTCTGGCTGACCTTCTTCTTCAATCAATGCCTTCACCTTTTTTACAGCATTATCTGTAAAAATAAGAGGGGTTGGCATTTCCATTTCTTTTGATTCAACGATTTGATTCATAATATTGACTCCTTATTATTTCTTTTTTTGTGACTGATAATCTTTGGCGACTTCTTTAAGCCTTCCATACACTTTAGCACCTGCATGAATTTCTATCACCTTATATTCGATATCACCCATGATTCTTGCATTTGCATGAAGCTCTAAATATTCAGCACATACAATATTACCATTCACATCTCCGCCAATAATAGCTGTGTGTGCGGAAATATTTCCTTTAATACGGCTTTTATTACCCATAATAAGAGTGCCTGCTGTGCCTGGAAGTTCAGTGAGGTTGCCTTGAATTGAACCATCCACACGAATGCCCCCTGAATACGTTACATTGCCGCGCACCGAAATGTCTTTATCAATCAGCGTATCGATTGTACGCGCTTTATTTTTTTTATTAAAAAACATGAAATATCCTTTATCGTTTCTTGCCTACAATTGTTTCGTAAAAAAGAATGTCTTCTTTTAGCTTATTATTTTCTTCTTGAAGCTTAGAAATATCGCCTGAAACTTTATCACCTGAAATCGATTTAAGCTGTATCTCAATTTTTTGTTGTAATAACTGGCCTTGTATGGATCGATTTTCCGCTTCTAATGCTTCAATTTTTGAAATGAAGCCAATCACTGAACCGCCGTTTAATTCCCAATAAGTAAATCCTGCGCCGCCAATAAATGAGAAGGCTGCAATCATCAAGTAGGTGTGCCAAGAAGCGCCTGCTTTAATACGCATTCTTCGGCGGGTGACGCCAAAATATTTTGTATAGGTTCGCTTAACTTTTCTCATATAAACAACACTTTATGGCATCAAGGGCACAAGATCAAGTCCAGAAATCTCTGGAAAATCAAACATAAGATTCATATTCTGAACAGCCTGTCCTGCCGCGCCTTTCACGAGATTATCAATGACAGATAAAATCACAACCTTATGGCTTCCTTGCGGCTGATGGATACTGATGCGACATTGATTTGAGCCTCTTACAGATCTTGTTTCTGGATGAGACCCTTTTGGCATGACGTCTACAAAAGACTCGTTTTTATATCTTGATTCAAAAAGTGCTTGTATATCTGTTTTTTTAGTAAGCGTTGCATAAAGTGTCGCGTGAATGCCTCTAATCATAGGGGTTAAATGAGGCACAAAAGTTAAATGCACCGCTTGATTCGCAACACTAGTTAGTCCTTGCGTGATTTCGGGTAAATGTCTATGCCCTTCAACTCCGTATGCTTTAAAGTTATCAGAAGCTTCCGCCATCAATGCATTTACTTCAGCTTTTCTGCCAGCTCCAGATACACCTGATTTCGCATCTGCGATCAAATCATCAAGATCAATCACGCCTGATTCGATCAATGGAATAAATCCCAATTGAATAGCTGTGGGATAACAGCCAGGATTAGCCACAAGGGATGTTTTTTTAATTTTTTCTCTATTCATCTCCGGTAGGCCATAAACAGCTTCTTTAAGTAGATCGCTACATGAATGCGGCATGTTGTACCACTTTTCCCAGACGTTAGCGTCTTTTAGCCTAAAATCAGCTGCCAAATCAATCACTTTTACCCCAGCTTTAAGAAGTGCTGGTACTTCTTGCATGGCAATACCATTGGGCGTTGCAAAAAACACGAGGTCACAATTAGTTAAATTAGCTGTCTTAGGATCTTCAAATTTAAGATCAATGAGACCTCTTAAGCTTGGAAATAAGCTCGCAATCGATAAGCCAGCCTCTGCTCTGGACGTTACAGTCTGAATTGTCACATGAGGATGTTTGACTAGAATTCTTAATAGCTCAACGCCGGTATAACCAGTCGCACCGACCACGCCTACTTTAATCTTGGACATATTGCTCATCACTTGGCACCTTTAATTTAAAAGAAGTTTTAATCCTTAAAAACCATACTAACAAAATTTATTTAACTCTATATAACAAAAAAGCCGCTTGAAAGCGGCCTTTTTGCTCTTTGGAACTTGAAACAATTAACGTTTCGAGAATTGTTTACGTCTACGAGCTTTTCGAAGACCCACTTTTTTACGCTCAACTTCGCGTGCATCACGTGTTACAAAGCCAGCTTGTGAAAGCGTGCTTTTTAAATTTGTATCATAGTCAATCAATGCACGTGTAATGCCATGACGCACAGCGCCTGCTTGACCAGATTCACCGCCACCAATAACGTTCACATTGATATCAAATGTGCTTAACGTGTTGGTTAAGTCGAGTGGCTGACGAAAAATCATACGGGAGGTGTAACGTGAAAAATATTCATCCGCAGGTTTGTCGTTCACAGTGATTACGCCTTTACCTGGCTTCATGAACACACGAGCTACTGAGCTCTTTCTGCGACCTGTTCCGTAATTGTATTTACCTATCATAGTGTTTCCTTAACTATATGCTTAATGGTTGTGGTTGTTGTGCCACATGATCATGCGTTGGGCCTGTATAAACTTTCATCTTTTTAATCATGGCGTAACCCAAAGGTCCTTTTGGTAACATTCCCTTCACTGCCTTTTCTAAAGCGCGGCCTGGAAAACGGTCTTGCATCTTAGAGAAGTTCGTTGTTGAAATACCGCCTGGATAACCTGAGTGGCTGTGGTAAAGTTTTCCATCGCCTTTGTTACCCGTTACTTTAATCTTTTCCGCGTTGATCACAACAATGTAATCACCCGTATCTACGTGCGGTGTAAAAATGGCTTTATGTTTGCCACGTAATCGATGTGCAATCGCACTTGCTAATCTACCCAATACTGCGTCAGTTCCGTCTACAACGAACCAATCGTGTTTTACTTCATGGGATTTTGCTGAAAATGTTTTCATTTCAATACCAACTTTTGCGCTATAAATTTAAAAAAAGAGATGAATTCTATGCCAAAACTGCCTGTTTTGTCAATTTTATTAATGATTTAGTTCACATGAAGATAGTGAAAAAACACCCCTAAAAAGACAAAACCACCTAGATAGTTATTGCTTAAAAATGCATCAGAACAGGCTTTTGGGTTAAGTGTCCGGATTTGACGATAAAGAAGCCCAATAAAAATGAGGCTTAACCCTATAAACCCATAAAAAGGCCAGCCAAAATTTTCTAACTGCCCCACCCAAATCAAGCATCCCATCATACAGGCATAACAGAACATGATGGCTTCTTTCACATAAGCTCCAAACCAAATGGCTGAAGATCGAATGCCAATTTTTAAATCATCATTTTTATCCGTCACCGCATAAAGCGTATCGTAAGCAATCGCCCAAAATACATTAGCTAAAAATAGAAGCCATGTTGTTATGGATAAGGAAATATCATTTGCGACAAAGGCGATAGGAATACCCATACCAAAACTTAACCCCAAATAGGCTTGTGGCATTACAAAAAATCTTTTTGTGAGCGGATAAGAAAGAGCCAAAAATAAAGCAACTAATGAAAAGTAAAAAGCTTTGTGATTTAAAAATAAAACGCATATCAGCGCACCTAATAACAACGTGATCAATAAAAAAAATGCGTTTTTAACTGGGATTGATTGATTAGCTAATGGTCTTAATTTTGTGCGCGCAACATGAGAATCAAATTTGCGATCAAGAATATCATTTGCTACACAGCCTGCTGAGCGCATCAGCACTGTACCTAAAATAAAAATAGTGAGGTGTTGAATGCTTGGATTGCCATGTACAGCTATGAAAAGGCCCCATAAAGTTGGCCACAATAATAAGAAAATGCCAATGGGTTTATCAAGACGCATAAGATGAATATAAAGATGCATCTCTAAATTTAATCCGACTATTCGAGTTTGAATGAAATAGGAACAAGTACGTTAAAATTTTTGCCCCACAGATTTTCGGGTGGCGCTGGAAATGGGGAAGCTTTTCTAATCATCTCAAGTGCTTCATTATCTAAAACTTCATATGTACTACTTTTTTTAATCTTGATACTAATCACAGTGCCTCTGCTATCAATCTCAAGGTCTACAATGACGGTTCCTTGCCAGCCGCGCATTTGAGCGATTTTAGGATATTGCTTATATTTTGCTATCGCATTTGCAAGGAGACTACTATAACTTTCTAAATACTGAGTTACTTGCTCTTGAGGCACAATATTAGATATTTTTGAGACAGTTTCCGCTGGTGGAGTTGGAGCGACTTCTTTTGGTGTTGGTTGTGCAACTGATATTGCATTTTTATCGATGATCGGTGTAATTCTTTTCTGAACAGGCTCAACTTTTTTAACGGGCTGAGGCGCTTCAATTTTTTCGATTGGTATTTGAGTGGGTGAACTTGAAATTGTCACGCTCATCTCTTGAGGTATTAATAGTGGTTTATTAAATTCAGGCAAACCTATCATTAAAATGATATGAATCACCATTGAAATCGCAATAGCTTTAGGTAAATCAAAATAAAAAGGGAGTTTTTTCGACAAGCTCACGATTTTTAGAAAATACTTTGAAAAAATTTAAAGAAAAATTATAACTTAAATCAGTAGACTCAAATCAACTTCATAGTTGATTGAAAAGATTTGGTAGAAAGACTTCAGTAAGTAAAATGCTCTTCCCATGCCTTTCCCATTCGGCTTGGCGCACCCATAAAATCTCTTTATCAATATACTCTAGCGATTTTAAGTGTGAATATAAGGTCTCTCCTGGCTCACAGATTCTATATAAAAGTGAAACTCTAGAAATATCAGGATCTTTAAATAAAATATTAGCAAGTGATTGCTGACCGAGTGTTTTTAAACATATCCAAGCATCTTGAAGATCACTTACTTTTAATTGTGTTTTTGCAAAAATCATAGGTTCATTATGACTTTTGATTACTACTTCACGAATGTAATCTGTACTTTTTTCTAAAACAATGCCTTCATGAATGACATCCACTTTGACATCATTAAATTCTTTTTGTAATCGTTCTGTTAAAGAACCTTCTTCTGTCAACCATAAAAATTCCTTACCTTTAGCTGTAGGTGATTTTAACCAAATCATTTTTAAACCTTTACTCTTTCATTCGCATGACTTAACCAGCGTTTTAAATGAAGATGAGAAGCTTCTGGATAATCTTCCAGTAATTGATCAGCAATCGCCTTAGCTTCTTCTAATAATTTCAAATCACGATTCAGATTAGCAATACGCAACATGGGCACGCCACTTTGACGGACCCCTAAAAACTCTCCAGGCCCTCTTATATTTAAATCTTCTTGTGCGATGATAAAACCATCCGTATTTTCAAAGATCACTTTGAGTCTTTGTCGTGCAAGCTCTGATAATTTTTTCTGAAACAATAATATACATGTACTTTTTAATAAGCCACGTCCAACGCGTCCTCGAAGCTGGTGTAATTGTGAGAGCCCCATGCGCTCTGCATTTTCAATGACCATTAATGTCGCATTAGGTACATCAACACCTACTTCAATCACTGTAGTCGCAACTAATAATTGAATATCTCCCTTCACAAAATCAGACATAACTTTTTGTTTTTCAGATGATTTCATTCGTCCATGAACTAGGCCTACTTTTAAGTCTTTAAAATGAGATTGCATATTTAAATATGTTTCTTCAGCAGTTTGAAGTTGCAACACTTCACTTTCTTCAATCAAAGGACATACCCAGTATACTTGTGCGCCTGTATGACATACCTCATGCACTCTCTTTAAAATTTCATTGCGTCGATCCTCTGAGAATAGTTTTGTCACAATCGCTTCACGACCTTTAGGCAATTCATCAATAATAGACACATCAAGATCTGCAAAATAACTCATGGAAAGTGTTCTAGGAATTGGTGTGGCACTCATCATCAATTGGTGAGGTTCAATTGCTATGTCTAATTGACCTTTTTTTCGTAGCGCTAATCTTTGCTCAACACCAAATCGATGTTGTTCATCAATAATACTTAAGCCTAACTTTTTAAAAATGACATGATCTTGAAAAAGCGCATGTGTGCCGACTACAATATTTGCTTCTCCAGATTCTGTCATATTTAAAGAAATCTCTCGGTCTTTTTTGGACTGGCTACCCGTTAGCCATGCGACTTTTATATCTAAAGTGGTTAACCACCCTGTCAGTTTTCGATAGTGTTGTTCCGCTAAAATTTCAGTAGGTGCCATAAAAGCAACCTGACTTCCATTCTCGATCACTTGTAAAGCTGCGATTGTTGCTACAACTGTTTTACCACTCCCTACATCTCCCTGCAATAGCCTTTGCATCGGATAATTTTTTTCAAGATCATTTTTAATTTCTTGAATGACTTTTGTCTGCGCGTCAGTTAAATTAAATTCGAGCTTATCCATAAAAATAGTTGTGAGTTTATTTTTGGCTTTTAATGGCAAAGCTGAAAGTGCTCGTCTTATCAAATAATTAGATCTCAAAGATAATTGTTGCGCTAAAAATTCATCGAAGATAATTCTTTGGTAAGCCTTACTTGTAAAAGACTCATGACTTGCAACTTCTTTAAAATCTTTTGGATGGTGAATACTCTCTAAACTTTCATAAAGATTTGGTAAGCGTAATTTCTCATAAATGGAGGGTAAAAATAAATCTTTTAAATAATTTTTTAAGTCAAAGTGAATAAACAGTTTATGAATCGCATCTTTGACTGTTTTTTGTCCTACGCCTGCAACTAAAGAATAAATCGGCGTTAATGCTTCTGGCAAAACATCACTATCCTTGATCAATTTACATTGGGGATGAATCATCTCGAAGGCGAATAAATTATGTCGCGCTTCTCCTAAAACACGAATGCGAGAGCCCGCCTCAAACATCTTCATTTGGCTTGGATAAAAATGTAAAAATCTAAGCTGCAAACTACTAGATGCATCTTTAACTTGTACGATAAGCATTTTTTTAGGCTTATAAACAATTTCAGCTCTGATGACTTCTGCTTCTATTTGAGATAGCACGCCCATTTGAATATCACGAATAGGTGTCACGATCGTTTCGTCGATATAACGAATGGGAAGATGCATAGCTAAACTAAAGACATCTTCAACGCCCAATTTTTTGAGCTTATTTAATACTGAAGGGGTAAAAAGCTTAAGCTCGGCTAAAGAAGTCAGGTTGAAATACTCTTAAAATAGAAATAATTTAAATAACAACAACACCGTCAGCTTCAATAAGTGCGTTTCTAGGAAGCGATGCAACGCCTACTGCAGCCCTTGCTGGATAAGGCTTTGTAAAATATTCGCCCATGATGGTATTGACCAAAGCAAAATGCGACAAATCTGTTAAATAAATATTAATTTTCACGATATTACTTAATTGAGCGCCAGAAGCTTCAGCGACTGATTTTAAATTCTTAAATACCTGATGAATTTGTGCCTCAATGCCCTCAACTAACTGCATAGATTCAGGATCGAGTGCAATTTGCCCTGACAAGTAAATAGTATTGCCTGTTTTGACCGCTTGAGAATAGGTACCAATCGCCTCTGGGGCATTTTTAGTTTGAATAATTTCTTTTGTCATTTCTTAAGTCTTTCTTTTTTAATAAGGTGCTTAAAAGGTTTTCATCTTGACGCGGCTAATTCTAGAAATATCACTAATCTTTCTTAAGTTTCTCATGAGATCAGCCAAATGAATACGGTTATGCACTTGCACAATAAAGTTCACATTTACAAAATGTCCGCCATCCGATTCTTCAACATTCACATTATCAATATTTGAATCTGATTCTGCAATCACGGATGAAATTTTAGCGAGCATTCCGCGCCCATTTAAAACCATAATTTGTAAATTGACTTTGAATAATCGATCTGGACTAGGGTCCCATTCAACATCAAGCCATTTATCAGGATCAAGTTTAAATTTACGAATCGCTAAGCAATCATGGGTGTGAACGACAAGTCCTTTATCTTTGTTAATAAATCCTAAAATAGGGTCGCCTGGAATTGGATGACAGCATGTTGCCAATTGAATCGCCATGCTTTCAGAGCCTTTTATGGTGATGACATCCAATTGCTTATGCTTGCCTTTAACATGACTCACCCCATCCATAAAACTAATCAATTGATGAGCCACCATCACGTTCATACGTTTTCCTAAACCAATTTCAGCCAAAATCTCTTCTTTGGTTTTAACACCATAATCACTGATTAATTTTTTCCAATGAGATTCTTTGACAGATGAAGGGCTGATATGAAGTGCCTTGAGTGCTTGATTAAGCATGCCTTCGCCAAGTCTTGAAGACTCTTCTGATTCAATCGATTTTAAATATTGTCTAATATGTGATCTTGCTTTTCCTGTAATCACAAAATTAAGCCATGCAGGATTAGGTTTAGCTAAAGGGGCTGTAATAATTTCTATGTGATCACCATTGTTGACTTCTGCACGAAGAGGGACGAGCTCTTGATTGTATTTTGCAGCCACACAACAATTACCCACATCACTATGCACGGCGTATGCAAAGTCAACAGCAGTTGAGCCTTTTGGTAATGCTAGTATTTTTCCTTTGGGGGTGAACACATAAACTTCATCAGGGAAAAGATCAACTTTTAAATGCTCTAAGAATTCCAGTGAATCAGCACTATCTGATTGAATTTCTAAAAGACGTTTTAACCATTGATGTGTTTGTTGTTGAAGTTCAGTTAAGTGTGCGTCTTTCGTTTTATAAAGCCAATGCGCTGCAACACCTGCTTCTGCCAGTTTGTGCATTTTTTCACTGCGAATTTGCGCTTCAATAGGGGTGCCAAAAGGTCCAAATAAACTTGTATGCAGAGATTGATAACCATTAGCTTTTGGAATGGCAATGTAATCTTTAAATTTCCCTGGAAGAGGTTTATATAAGCTATGTAATGCACCTAATGCAAAATAAGCATCATTCGTTTCTTTCACAATAATCCTAAAGGCATAGATGTCGTTGATTTGTGCAAAAGACATGCTTTTTTCGCTCATCTTTTTATAAATACTATAAGTATTTTTTTCTCGCCCTGAGACTTCTGCATCCATTTTCATCTCAGTTAATTTTTGTTGGATAGCTGCCGTAATTTTCTCAACGACTTCGCGACGATTGCCTCGAGAAGCTTTCATAGCTTTTTGAATCGCACGATAGCGCATGGGGTAGAGGTGTTTAAAACTTAAATCTTCAAGCTCTTGATAAATGGCATTTAAACCTAATCGATTTGCAATAGGTGCATAAATATCGTGAGTTTCTTGCGCGATACGTTTTTGTTTTTCAGGTCTTAAAACATCTAACGTTTGCATATTATGAAGACGATCAGCCAACTTTACTAAAATAACACGAACGTCA
>JAPLQN010000013.1 GCA_026399645.1 Candidatus Methylopumilus sp.
CCGAATCTGAAAAAGATTTAGTAGTCCTACAAAATATTCAAAAAAAGGTCAATCAATTAAATACAAGTCTCGCAGAAGTTATTTTGAATAAATTAGATAAGTTAAAGTAAGATTTACTATCTTTAAACTTAAATAAAATATCTCCCTATGCTAAAACAAGCTCTATTACTTGCTGAAAAAGGTTTGTTTCCAGATTCGCTGATCCGTTTCGGCATTAGACAACTTTTAAAGAAACGCCTTGATGAAATCAGTGATCAAGATTCAGAAAAATCTCAAGATTTAAAAAGTGCCTTTTTACAAAGCATGGATCAATCACCTATCGCTCTTGTTCCACACCTTGCAAATAAACAGCACTATGAAGTGCCATCTTCTTTTTTTGATTTTTGCTTAGGCAAACATAAAAAATATAGTAGTTGCTATTGGGACAGCAACACAAATCATCTAGATGATGCAGAATTTAATGCGCTTAATATCAGTGCTGAACATGCTGATTTAAAAAATGGACAAACTATTTTAGAGCTTGGATGTGGTTGGGGCTCATTAACGCTTTTCATGGCAAAAAAATATCCTAAAAGTCGAATATTTGCAGTTTCTAATTCAAATAGTCAAAGAGAGTTTATTGAAACTGAGGCCAAAAAAAGAAAGCTTAAAAATATTCATATCATCACATGCGATATGAATCGATTCCAACCTAAAAACTTTAAGATTCCAAAAGTTTTTGATCGTATTGTCTCAATTGAAATGTTCGAGCACATGCGAAATCACAGAAAACTTTATCGAATGCTTCATGATTGGCTAAAGCCAGGCGGTAAATTCTTTATGCATATTTTCGTGCATCAACATACACCTTACCCATTTGAAGTAAAAGATAAGGATGACTGGATGAGCAAATTTTTCTTTTCAGGGGGAATGATGCCAAGCGATGATCTTCCGTTACATTTTCAAGAACATTTAAAATTGAATCAAAAATGGTGCTGGGATGGAACACATTATGAAAAGACAGCAAATGCTTGGCTAGACAATATGGATCTGAAGAAATCACATATTTATCCTATTCTCATAAAAACCTATGGTAATCAACATGCGACGCAATGGTTTAATCGATGGCGTATTTTTTATATGGCCTGTGCTGAATTATTCGGATACAGAAATGGCCAAGAGTGGTGGGTCGCTCATTATCAATTTGAGAGACCAAAGAAATAAATGAAATTAATTAATTTTGTTCTTTTTCAGCTCGGCTGGTTCGTTTCGGTATGGGGAGCTGCTCATCAAAAACTACCTTTATCTATGACGGTTGTTGCTTTAATTTTATTAGTTCATATCATGCAAGCGTCGCAGAAAAAAGAAGCTACGATTCTGCTATTTATTATCATGCTATTGGGCTCGATATTTGATCAGTTACTATTAACTACAAATTTAGTGACTTATGAGAGTCAATTCATTGATTATCTTGTACCTATTTGGATTGTTGCTATGTGGGGATTATTCGCAACCACACTTAATCTTTCGTTGAGCTGGCTTAAATCTAATATGGTGTTAGCTATTTTATTTGGCTTTATCGGTGGGCCTATGGCTTATTTTGCGGCAGAGCAATTAAATGCTGTTCAACTTACGAATCATTTTTCAATATATGCTCTAGCGCTCGGTTGGGCATTCCTAACCCCGATTTGTTTGTACATTGCACAAAAATGGAATGGATTTCGCACATGATATATTTAAATGCATTATTTATTAATATCTTGTTTGCTTACTTTGGCTGGCTAATCAGCCTTAAAAAAAATAATGTGACTCATGTTGATATTATGTGGAGTTTATTTTTTGTACTCAATGCACTTTATTTTTATACAGTATTTACACCTACCTTAAGGTCTGCTTTAGTTCTTTTATTAGTTTTTTTCTGGGGGGCTCGCCTTGCAATTTATCTGACTATAAGAAATTGGGGAAAATCAGAAGATGCGCGTTACTTGAAAATTAGACAAAATAACGAACCCAACTTTAGATATAAAAGCGCATATATTATTTTTGGACTTCAATCCATTCTTTCATGGATAGTGGGATCGATTCTGTTTATTGCCATAAAAAATGATCATCCTCTAACTTGGTTGGATATATTAGGTTTTTCATTGACGCTTTTAGGGATTGTGTATGAATCAATCGCTGATTATCAATTGATGCTATTTAAGAACGACATAAAAAATCGCGGAAAGCTCCTACAATCAGGGTTATGGAAATTTAGTCGCCATCCGAACTATTTTGGTGAGCTTTTGGTGTGGTGGGGTTTTTTCATTACGACTCTTGTGACAGGGCTTCATTTTAATTTGATAGCGCCACTTTTTATGACCTTTTTAATATTAAGGTTTTCAGGCGTGACCCTTCTTGAAGCTAATCTCATTAAAAAGTTTGATGATTACCAAACTTATAAGAAAAAAGTAAATACTTTAATTCCTCGTTTCTGGAAGGCATAATATGCGATATAAATTTACCTTATTAATAGCATTTTTTTTATTATTGAATGGATGTATGGCTCAAGCTCCCGTCAAAACTGTACCTGAAGTAAATCTAAAAGCATTTATGGGGCCATGGTTTGTTATTGCCCATATCCCAACCTTTATTGAAAAAAATGCATTTAATGCCATTGAGTCCTATGAGTTAAATGAAGATGGCACGATCGGTACGACTTTCACTTTCAATGAGGGATCCTTGACTGGACCGACTAAAACATACCATCCTAAAGGTTTTGTCATGAAAGGTTCTGGAAATGCTTTATGGGGTATGCAATTTATATGGCCTATCAAAGCGCAGTACAAAATTGTTTATTTAGATCAAGATTATCAAAATACGATTATTGCAAGAGATGATCGTGATTATGTGTGGATCATGTCACGTCAAAAAAAGATAGATCAAGATACATTAAAAAACTTAGTAAAAAAAATTGAAAATGATGGTTATGATATTAATAAAATACGTTGGATTGAGCACTCAAAATAATGATACGTAAATTTTTTAAAAAATTATTTTACTGGTTTGATAATTCTTTTCTTGAAGAAAAGTATGCATCAATTACGTCTGGCAACGAAATTGATTGGATGAGAGTTGTTCCATTCATTCTTCTTCATTTATCTTGCCTATTAATTTTTATCGTAGGATTTAGTTGGACTGCTTTAATGGTATGCATATTTCTATTTGCCATTCGCATGTTCGCGATCACAGGTTTCTATCATCGCTATTTTTCTCACAAAACTTTTAAGACCTCTCGTTTTGTTCAGCTTCTTTTCGCAATGATTGGTGCGACTGCAGTGCAAAGAGGACCTCTCTGGTGGGCAGCTCATCATAGAGGGCATCATATGCACTCAGATACTGCTGAAGATAAGCACTCTCCCAAAGAGCACGGATTTTTGTGGAGTCATATGGGATGGTTTCTAACTAAATCAAATTTTGTAACTAATACAAAATTTATTCGAGAACTCATAAGATTTCCAGAATTACGAATCATTGATCGGTTTGATCTTTTAATGCCTTTAGCATTATCTATAGGCTTATTTGTGATTGGCTATTATTTGAATCAATATGAGCCACAATTAAATACGAATGGATTCCAATTACTAATTTGGGGATTTTCACTCTCTACAGTGATGCTTTATCACGCCACCTTTTTAGTGAATTCTGTCGCACACCAATGGGGAAAAAAGAGATATGAAACTAAAGACACTAGTCGCAATAACTTTATTATTGCAATTTTGACCTTCGGCGAAGGTTGGCATAATAACCACCACCACTATCCAGGCTCTGCAAGACAAGGATTTTATTGGTGGGAAGTAGATTTAACCTATTATATTTTGAAACTTCTATCAATGATGGGTGTGATATGGGATGTTCGCACTGTTTCTGACAATATCCGAGAATCTAAAAAGATAGAACATCTTCATCATTAGTTATGCAGATAGCAATTATAGGATCAGGTATTTCTGGTAATACACTTGCCTATCACTTAAATCCGCATCACCAAATTACACTATTTGAATCTAACTCAAGAGTGGGTGGTCACTCTCATACCCATGAAGTCGAGTTGTTTAGTCAAAAGTTTCATGTAGATACAGGTTTTATTGTCTTCAATAAAAAAACATACCCTAATTTTTTAAATCTCTTACATGAACTTAAAGTGCCATATGAAAATAGTGCTATGAGTTTTAGTGTCAAAGATAGCCAAAAAGATTTTGAATATAACGGAACAAATTTGAATACACTTTTTGCGCAAAGGAAAAATCTTATAAGCCCAGTCTTTTATAAGATGATCAATGAAATCCTTCGATTTAATCAAAGATCAACGTTACTTTTAAATAGTAATGAAGAAATAAGTTTAGGGGAGTATCTTAATCAAGAAGCTTACTCAGATTTTTTTAAAAAATATTATATATTGCCTATGGGTTCTGCTATTTGGTCATCAAACTATAAAACCATGATGGAATTCCCAGCAAAATTTTTTATACGCTTTTTCGATAATCATGGCATGTTGAATGTTAATGACAGGCCACAATGGCTCACCATAACTGGTGGTTCAGTGAATTATGTGCAAAAGTTGATTGCACCCTTTGTGAGTAAAATTAAACTCAATGGACAAATACAGTCGATTGATAGGAAAAGTGATCATGTGGTGATTCAATTTCACGATCGTGCTGAAAAATTTGATTGGGTATTTTTTGCATGCCATAGTGATGAAGCATTAAAGTTAATTAAAAACCCTACTCAGGATGAAAAAAATACTTTAAGAGCAATACCCTACACAGATAATGAAGTCATTTTGCACTATGACGAGAGATTTATGCCAAAAAGAAAGCTTGCTTGGGCGGCATGGAATTATCATATTAATCAAAACATTCATTCACCTGTATCTCTTACATACAATATGAATATTTTGCAAAATTTAGTAACAACTGTACCGATATTAGTGACATTAAATCCACAAAAAAAAATTAATAAGAAGAAAATTATTAAGAAACTCTCCTATGCACACCCGCAATATAGTTTACAAAGTGTAGGGGCCCAATCAAATTATCATCTTATTTCTGGAATGAATCGCACCTCTTTTGCGGGGGCTTATTGGGGTAACGGATTTCATGAGGATGGCGTCAAAAGTGCCTTAGATGCGATTCAGCAGTTTAATGTTTTACATGGGTTATAAAAATGAATGCTATTTACGAAGGTACACTCACACATGCGCGGATAAAGCCTAAAAAGCATGCCTTCGAGTACCAGGTCCGCTTGCTTTATCTCGATTTAGATAATGTAAAAAGTGTATTTTCAGATAGTTTTTTTTGGAGTTATAACCGTTTTAACCTTGGCTGCTTTTTGAGGTCAGATTATTTCGGGAACAAAAAAACAAACTTAAAAAAAACCATACAAGATGAAATTAGAAAAGAGCTTCATTTCAATCATCAGGGAAAGATATATTTACTTACAAGTCCACGTTATTTTGGGTATTGTTTTAATCCGGTGAGTTTTTATTACTGCTTTAATAAAAAAAATAAGTTAGAAGCTATTGTGTCGCATATTACCAATACGCCCTGGAATGAAAATCATGCTTATGTTCATGACTGCAGAAATATAAAGCACCCGACCAAAACTTTTGAATTTAGTAAGAATTTTCATGTATCACCTTTTATGCCTATGGATATTCAATATCAGTGGAGCTTTAAAGAGCCAGGGCAGGAGATAGTTGTGTCTATGAACAACATCCATGATAAACAATATATTTTCAATGCATCAATGAGACTACAAAAAAAACCATTAACGACACAGTCACTTACTTTTTTACTTTTTAGATTTCCCCCTGAAACTTTTAAGACAATTTTTTCAATTTATTGGCAGGCTTTATGTTTGAAGATTAAAGGCATTACTTTTTTTCCACACCCCTAAAATTTTAATTATGACTATGAAAAATCTTTTACATCATTTCGCGAGATCACTTGTTTTCAATCAGTTAAAGAAAATAGATATAGGTCATATCTCTATTCAAGAAGGTAGTAAAAAATTTTCTTTCGGAAGCAAAGGAAGTTTAAGTGCTCATATAATTGTCCATGATCCAAGATTTTATGGCGCGCTGGCTTTTGGTGGTTCTATAGGTGTTAGTGAGGCTTTTATGCAAAAGTTTTGGTCTGTAGATGATTTAACTAAGCTCATTCGTATTATGGCGATCAATCAAAATGCGATGGATCAGTTAGAAGGCTTATTTAATGTTTTTCTGAAACCTATTCTTAAATGTTTGCACTTTCTAAATCAAAATTCGGTTAAAGGAAGTCGCGTTAATATTTCTAAGCATTACGATTTAGGGAATGATTTTTTCTCACTGTTTTTAGATACAACTATGATGTATTCGTCCGCGGTGTTTAAAAATCCCCAAGACTCTCTTTATAAAGGGTCTATTCATAAATTAGAAAAAGTATGCCAAGGGCTTGAGTTGTCGGCCCGTGATCATGTTATTGAAATTGGCTCTGGCTGGGGAGGCTTTGCCATTTATGCCGCGCAAAATTATGGATGCAAAGTCACTACTACAACTATTTCAAAACAACAGTTTCTTTATGTGAAGCAAAAAATTAAAGAATTAAGATTAACGCATAAGATTACAGTGTTACTTTCAGATTATCGGCATTTAAAAGGTCGTTATGACAAATTAGTCTCTATTGAGATGTTAGAGGCTGTTGGCTATCAGTATTACGATACCTATTTTGAGGTGTGTGCTGATTTATTAAAACCTCATGGTATTGCTTTCATACAAACTATTACAATTGCTGATCAACGCTACGAAAAAGCTAAAAGATCAGTTGATTTCATTCAAAGGTATATTTTCCCTGGTAGTTGTATTCCTTCTTTGACTGCTCTGCAAAATAGCATTGTGGAGTCTTCTGATTTGAAAATTTATAATGTTGAAGATATTGGTGATCATTACGCTAGAACGTTGGCCTTGTGGAGAGAGGCTTTTTTTGCCCATATAAAAAAGGTCAAGGCCCTAGGATTTGATGATGTATTTATTAGAATGTGGCACTTTTACCTGGCTTATTGCGAGGGGGGGTTCAAAGAAAAAGTTATCAGTGATATTCACCTTAAATTGGTAAAACCCGGATATCGTAATTAACAAAATAAAAGGCCTATTTTCTTGAAATTTTAGACATTTGAGAGCATTATATTTAGCTCGCTTGATGAAAATTTTAAGGAAAGCAAAATGATGAAAAAAGTAGTTTTTTTAGTTTCAATGTTCATTATATGCAGCTTCGCAGCTTTTAATGCTCAAGCCGAAACGCCTAATCATTTAGATGGTGTTGTAGATAAATATTTCAAAGGTAAATCGTTAACCAAATCAGATGACATCACATTTGACGTCGCTAAGAGAGCACTAGATGGTACTCAAGTCCCTTTTAATTTTACAGTGAAGAAACAATATAAAAAAATTTCAGTAGTCGTTGAAGGCAATCCGCATCAATTACCTGGCATCGGATCCCTCGCATTGACGATGCACCCTAAAACTGCGCCATTTACTTTTAAAACACATATTCGCATGGAGCAAGACAGTTATGTGGATGTGATTGCAGAAGATGAAAATGGTAAATTTTTCTACAATCAAGTAGCAATTCGATCAGCAGGTGGCTGTTCTGCGGGGACTATTTATGACGCCGATGCGGTGTCTAGAGAAATTGGGGCTATGAAAGTGTTGCATACAGATAATAAAGCTTCTGTATTTATCAAACATCCTCAACATAATGGATACCAAGCTAACTTAACTAATCACACAGGACTTTTTATCTTGCAAGAGTGGCATTTGAGTTATGTAAGTGTCACGGATAATGAAAAAGAAATTTGGAGTGCTGAATTTGGTGGGGGCAGCACCTCTGAAAATCCATTCTTTTCTTTTGATTCACCAAAAATTAAGGGTGATTTAAAAGTCATAGCAGTTGATACGCAGGGCAGAAAATTCTTTAATAAATACTCTAATAACAAATTAATGTAAATAAAGAGTAAGCCCCAGCTTTTTAAAAAAGCCACTTTTTTGTAAGTGGCCTTTTGATTATAGATTTAATATTACAACGCATTTAAATTAAGGAGAATATTTTGAAAAAATATTTAGCTATATTAGCTCTTGTGATTGTGGCGGTTCTGGTCGGTGCAGTTTTATTGTACGGCAACGACTATAAGAATAAGGATAAGCCAGTGATTGTGGACTTTAAAAAACATAATGAAGTAATGAGTGGTTGTATGAAAACAGCATTAGCAAAACATCCTGGTGCGATTGTAGGAATTGAAATGGAAACAGAGGATGGTCGACCTATATTTGATATTGATATTCAAGGCGCAGATGGTAAACATTGGGAAATTGAATGCGACGCAGAATCAGGGACAGTCATTGAAGACAGTATAAATAAAGATTAATTTTTTATCACTAAAAAGCCACTTTAAAAGTGGCTTTTTTCTTTTTAATAAACCCTGAAAATATCCATGCTTAAAAAAAATCATTTTAATGCTTTCGTCATACTGGTAACCGGGCTATACCTTTTATTTGCTTTATATGGGCTTCATTTTTATCCGATTGATGAAACACGTTACATGTCTGTGGCATGGGATATGTGGTTACGTCAAGATTATCTTGTTCCCCATCTCAATGGTTTGCCTTATAGCCATAAACCACCACTTTTATTTTGGCTCATTAACTTAGGATGGCACTTCTTTGGAGTTAATGATTGGTGGCCACGAACGATCCCATTTTTGTTTTCATTAGCCTCAATTTTTCTAGTAAAAAAAATTGCCGATAAATTATGGAAAAAAAATAAAAATATAGGTTATATCTCCATATTTCTTCTTTTGGGAAGTAGTGTATGGGCGGTTTTTAGTGTTGTATTGATGTTCGATATGATGCTCACATTTTTCACATGCCTTGGTATTTTTGGCATGGTGGTATCCCTTAAAGAAAAAAATAAAAATGGGTTTATATATTTAGCTTTAGCTTTTGGAGGCGGGTTACTTGCAAAAGGACCCACAATTATTTTACAAATTCTACCGCTTGCTCTTTTAGCCCCCTGGTGGATTAAACAAAAAAGTATCCAGTGGAAGTCGTGGTATATGTCCTTTGCAATAGCATTTTTGGTTGGAGTCGGTATGCTTCTCACCTGGGCTATTCCTGCTGGTATTTCAGGCGGAAATCAATACCAGCATGATATCTTTTGGGGACAGACTGCTAATCGCATGATACATTCTTTCGCTCACAATAGGCCTCAGTGGTGGTATCTTGAAATCGCACCATTTATTTTATTTCCTTTATTGTTTGTTCCAGTATTTTGGGGGGCCGTAATTCAAAGTCCTGCCAAGCCACTTGACGAAGGTTTTAAGTTTGCTCTGGCTTGGTTCTTGCCAGTATTTATTATATTTAGTTTGATTAGCGGTAAGCAGATCCAATATTTATTGCCAATTTATCCAGCATTATCTTTTTTGATTGCAAGTCAATATGACAACATTAAAAAAATTACACCATATGACAATCTAGCAATCACATTAATCTTAATGGTTAGTGGTGGAGCACTTTATTTCTTAATAACTTCTCACCCAGTTAGTACTGAAGTGCCATGGGTAAAATTTTTACCAAATCAAATCTCTTTTATACCAATTTTTATAGGCTTGATATTGCTAGCTTGGTTTGTCAAAGATAAATTTTTATTCTTGTGGAAATTGGTGATCACAAATATTGTAGTCATGTTTATGATATTTGTAGGTGTTATTGATCATTCTGGAAATGCATACGACCTCAGAGCGATAAGTCATGAGCTAAAAAAGCTTGAGACACAAGAAATATCTCTAGCGTATCTAGGTAAATATGCAGGCCAATTTGATTTTTCTGGGAAACTTACAAAACCAGTCCAATCATTAAATAATGATGAGTTATTTAATTGGGCAAATTCTAATCCCAAAGGAGCCGTAGTAGTTATTTTTGGTGACAAGCCCGGCTTTGAAGAAATGAAAGTTTTATATAATACTTTTTATCGAGGGGGGTATATTGCTATTTTATCCTCAAGGGATATTAACCGCATTTGCAAGCCACAGCCTCGTCTTTGTGTTACAAATTAATTAGCTCGCCTTAAATACCAGCTGGCAATAGTACGATAAAGTCTCCATTTAAAAGTATTTCTATCACCAGGTAATTTTTTTGCCATCGTAAGCAATAAATTGACCCGTAGTCTTAATTGAAAGTTTATCAATTTGACGTTTCATACCAGTCACACTCTCATCCACATCAATGAGTCCGTTAGGTCCTCCCATATCAGTTCTAACCCATCCTGGATGAAGCGTAATAAGACTCATGTCGTGAGGCTTTAAATCAATGGATAAACTTTTCATGACCATATTAAGTGCAGTTTTGCTTGATCGATAAAGATACTCACCGCCACCCGAATTGTCATCAATACTTCCCATCTTACTTGTGAGTGACGCTATCTTTTTTAATTCGCCTTTTTTAAGGTGGGGCAGAAAAGCTTTTGTGATCTTAAATATAGCAAGTGTATTGATTTTGAAAGCATTTAGCCATGCTTCGTAGTCCATATCATCGAATGAGCTATTGGGATAAATGCCTGCATTGTTAATTAAAATATCAATAGGTTTTTTTAATGTTTTTGCAAATTGATCAATTGATTGAAAATTTTCAACATCAAGAATGTGAATAGAAATATTCTGAAAAGAAGCTTGAAGTCGATGAAGAGCATCGTTTTTATTTATCTTTCTGGTGCAAGCGATGACTTCATAGTCTTCTGTAGCATACTGTTTGACGAATTCGAGACCCAATCCCCTATTCGCCCCAGTGATAAGAACTGTATATGTATTGATAGACATAATAAAAAATATGAAATGATAAAGGTTTATAATAAAACAAAATCTTTAGGATGTATTGCCATGTTAATAAAAAGATATTGGATAGTATTTTTACTTCTTGTTACAAGTTTAGCTTTTGCAGGCGAGTTTGGTAATTACTGCCTCTTAAGTTTGTCTGAAGGGCATTTCCTTAAAACTGATTGCTCAGTCAATTCAAATTATCAAGGTAAGGTTTATTGCTTTGGTAGTGAGGTAAGTAAAGATATCTTTTTAAAAACACCGGATGAGTTTATTAAAAAAGCTACAGTTTTTTACGAAAAAAATAAAGAAGTTGACCGTAAAAAAATATCTCAAGAGGACGTCTTGAAAGAAATTAAGAGTCCTGACTGTGACTTTTCGAATAAAGATTTAGGCTATCTAGATATGAATGGCTTAGATTTGAGTCACTGTAACATGCTCAATACGAGTGTCTTTGGGGCTAATCTTATCGGTGCTAATTTAGCAAACAGTAATATGCAGAGAGCCTATTTGAATTTAGCGCGTCTTGAAAAAGCGAACTTTTCAGGCGCTAACTTAACTGAAGCAACTATTTTTCAGGCGATTTTTGGCGACACTAATTTTAAGGGTGCTAATTTAACAAGGGCCCGTATGATTGGCACACTTGGCGCAGTGAACATGTCAGGCGCTACCATCAAATATGGTCAATTTGGCTTAGACGTAGGTAATCAGCCGATGGGACAAATGAAATTTGATTCAGTAGGTGGTAAATTTTATAAAACAAATTTTGAAGGCGCTGATTTAAATATTGCGAGTTTTTTATTTGGCGATTTAAGGGAGGCAAATTTAAAAAATACGAATATGTATCGTGCTGATCTTACTCAAGCAGATTTAACAGGTGCTGATCTTACAAATGCAAATTTAACAGATGCTGTTGTAGATGGTGCCATTTTTACCAATGTTAAAGGATTATCAACGGTAAAAGGATTTTCAACAGTCAAAGGTAAATGCTTTGATTGTGGTATGCCTTAAATATTAGCGATACCTAAACTTATACGAATAATAAAATATGCAATACGGGATTTTATTCTTTTAACTAAGTGTGATTTATCCCAGTCTTTTAAGAGAATCTCAGTGCCGCCTAATCGAATATCTTCTTTGATATTTTCTTTAAGTTGAGCCGCAAAAGATTTATCCCATATAAAAATATTTGCCTCTCGAGCAAGCAAAAGACTGAAAGGGTCGATATTGGAAGATCCTACAGTCGACCAAGTGCTATCAATCACTGCTACCTTGCTATGCATAAAACTTTTTGTGTATTCAAAGATGGTAATACCTTCTTTTAAAAATTTCCCATAAAAAGCTAGTGTAGCATTCGATACGAAATAATCTATTTCACCCTTTAAGAGAAGTGTTACTGATACACCTTGACGGGCTGCTGCAATAAGAGCTCTCTCAAATCTCTTGCCTGGAATGAAGTAAGCATTTGCAATAAGTATTTCATTTTGAGCATTTTCGATGGCATGTAAATAAGCTTTTTCAATATCTCTTCTATGTCGGAAATTATCGCGCTCTATAAAATTTAGTTTTGTACCATTCGGATATTCCACTATTTGCTTATAGAAATCTTTTGGAATAAATGATTTTTCGAAATGTGACCATGAGACTCTTTTCCAAAGTTTTACCATGCTTAGGCTGATAAGATGAACGACAGGCCCTTTTATTTGAGCTGCATAGTCAATACGTGGCGCTTTCCCATTAGGTACATGCATATCGTCAATAATGTTGATGCCACCGATATAAGCTATTTCATGGTCGATTAAAATCATTTTGCGATGAAGTCGCCTTAATGAAATACGCTTCATTTGATAGGGTGCAATTTTGGGGTGATAAAAAAGGAAGTAGATTTTTGAAGCCTTGATTTCATTAATAACTTTTAGTGAAAGATCGCGACTTCCAAATCCATCCAGTAATAAATAAACCTTTATACCTTTTTGGCTGGCCTCTTTAAGTGCGGTTAGTATTTTCTTACCCGTCACATCATGGCTAAATATATAGGCTTCTATAAAAATACTTTTTCGGGCTTTTTTGATAGATTGAATAACGGCAGCAAAATAATCTTTACCGTTTTTAAGCAATTCAATCGTATTTCCTTTGATGTAATAAGGCATAGCGCTTTATTTTAAGCCATAAAAAAAACGCTTGGGTTTAAACCCAAGCGTTTTTAAATGAATAACTAATTCTAAGCTTAGTTAACTGCCGCTTTAAGTGCAGCACCTGCTTTGAATGTTGGAGCCTTACGTGCTGGTATTTTAAGTTCTTTACCAGTTTGTGGGTTACGACCAACTCGTGCAGCGCGTTTAGAAACTTTAAAAGTACCAAAACCGATGAGCGTTACTACGTCACCTTTTTTAAGTGCTTTAGTGATAGCTGCAAGTGTTGCATCAATCGCACGACCAGCGTCTGCTTTTGTTGAACCTGCTGCTTTTGCAACTGCTTCGATTAGTTCGCCTTTATTCATAATTCCTCCAAATGTAAATTAAGATATGTAAGACCATTGAAATGACAGCGTCATAGAAGGTCTAGGCGTACTTTGCATTGATTTTTAAGCCTTGTCAACAGTCAGTTCTATCGATATCTACTTAATTAAAAATAAAGCTTTCTTTTCATTTGATTCTTGTTACAATATTCAAATGAAAAAAATTGTCCCTATTCGAGGTGGTAAAAGAGCAGGTGCTGGACGAAAATTAGGCACCGGAAAATTTGGTGAGAAGACAACTTTAGTCAGAGTGCCAGCAAGCCAAACTGCTGTAATTTCAAATATCCTAGAGGCTTACGCCAAAAGGAAGATCCAAGAAATTTCAAATGTGGTATCGATTGATTTAGTGAATGAGGTGATGACTAAAGCTAAGATTCCTTTATTTGAACACAAGGTGCCCGCAGGGCTTCCGTCCCAAGCAGATGATCATGTTGAGAAAAGAATGGATCTTAATGATTATCTTATTCGAGAAGCTGATACGACATTTTTTGTACGCATTAAAGGAAATTCGATGGATAACGCAGGTATCCATGATAACGATGTAGTGATTGTAGATCGATCTCAGGAAGCTTCTATTGGCGATATTGTATTGGCATCATTAGATGGTGAATTTACGGTCAAGACTTTAGCTAAAAATAAAAATGGCTCCCCTCGCTTAATTCCTGCAAACGAAGCATTCAGCCCTATTGAAGTTTTAGAAGGGGTTCAGTTTCAAATATGGGGTGTAGTAACAGGCGCTGTTAGAAAATTTAAATAAGCCTAATTCAATTATAGGTTTTAGGATTAAGTTGAATGTAGCTTTGATCAAGTTTGAGTTTAACTAGCCAACCTTCATAAAAAATTTCACTAAGTTCGGGATTGATCAAAAGTTTAAAAGGAGCCTTTCCACCTCGGTAAGTTAATTTTTGACCTTCAGTCATCAGATACTTATCCTCTTTACCCTGGCTGTCTAATATACAAATCGTTTGTTGGCCTTTTGAGATGATGTGGAAGTAATCGCTAGGCTTCAGAGGGTCTGTAGGGGATGAGATTTGTGCAAGCGGTTTTGAAACTGTTTGTCCGCACATTTGAATTGCAGCATCTTTCGTCTCCCTTTTATTTTCTTCAGCCTTTTTTATTTGGATGGGAAGTGATTCGAGCGCTTCTGATGTTTTTTCAGCGGGTTTAATTTCATAAGTGGCAATATCGTTAGGAAGCGATTCAATATTGGGCAAATCGACTTCTCGCCCCTCAAAGTTTTTGTGAGCAACAGCATATTTTTGATATATACCAATCAAAAAGTTAGAAATAAAAAGGAAGGTAATGAAGTAAAAAATATACCGCACTCTAATATGTGTTTTTGCCCATAAAAAGAATTTTTTTATTTTTAATAATAATAGAAACATTTTCTTATTCGACGGATGCTCCGCCACACCAACATCTTTTTCAATTTCTGGCTCAGGCAGTAACAAAGACTTTGCTTTATTCTTTTTATGTTCAATAACCGTATCAATATCCAATTCAAGAAAGGCTATATATTTTCTAACAGAAATCAGTTTAATTGAGGTAGATACAAACCCATCTTTCTTATTTTCTTCCCTCGAGGTGATGTGTTTAATGTTTAAAGTTAACTGGCGAGCAACATCCTCCAGGGAAAGATTTAAATCTTCCCGTGCTTCTTTTAAAAGATGACCATGAATAATAATTGAATCGTTCGACATCACATGACTTACGAAAGTAAAGATAAAATAGTATCCTAATAGTAGTTTTTTTCAATCATTACTCAAAGATATAGGTGGCTGAGTAATGATATGATTTATCCAGTTAACGATAACCAATGGAGCTTGCATGAAAATTGAAGAAATTCTAGAGAAAGTCGTATTTAAGAGTCGCTGGATTCTAGCGCCTATGTACTTGGGTTTAGTAGGCGGCCTTTTATGTTTGTTTGTAAAATTTGGGCAAGAATTTTTTCATATAGTTATGACCGTGGTTGACACGCCAGAAAGAGAAATCGTTTTATCTATACTTGCTTTGGTTGACATGACACTTGTGGCCAATCTTCTCATTATGGTTATTTTTAGTGGGTATGAAAATTTTGTCTCTAAAATTGATGTGGACAACCACGAGGATAAACCCCATTGGATGGGCAAAGTGGATTACTCAGGGTTAAAACTTAAATTAATTGGTTCGATTGTAGCTATTTCAGCCATTGATCTTTTAAAAGCTTTTATGCATGCATCTACACCAGGCCAAATATTAACGAATACGCAAATGGCATGGATGGTGGGCATACATTTGACCTTTATTTTTTCAGGCGTTCTTTTTGCGATTATGGATAAAATTGCAGAAGATACACCGCATCATTAAACAAGATCGATATGAAGGTATTCAAATCATCAGATGCTAATGATTTAATTCAACTTCATCAATCTAATCAATTTGCTTTAGCGGAAAAAAAAGCGAAAGCTTTATTAGAAGATTTTCCAAAAGAACTAATTGTGCATAATGTCTTAGGCGTATCTTTAGAGGCACAAAACAAATTTAAAGAGGCCGCAGATAGCTATCGAAATATTTTAAAGATTCAACCACAATTTGCAGAAATGCAATTTAATTTAGGTTCAGTCTTATACCAGATGGGCGATAGCGAAGGTGCAATTCTAAATTATCAAAAAGCAATTCAGATTAAACCCGATTTAGTAGTGGCTTATTTTAATCTTGGCATAGCTTTTCAAAGTCAATCACAGTTTGACAAAGCTCTAAGTGCTTATAAAAAAGCGATTGAATTGGAGCCAGGCTTTTATGAGGCACATGGCAGTTTAGGGGCTGTCTATTTGCTACAAGGTGAATTTGATGAAGCCATTCAGTCTTTTAAGCAATCACTCAAAATTCAAGATCACGCCCGAGGTCATTTTAATTTAGGTAATGCATATCGTAATCAGGGACATTTAGAAGAGGCTATCCAATCCTACCGAAAAGCGTTAGAGAAGAATCCGCAAGATGCTGAAGTTTGTTCAGTCATCGGTGACGCGTTATGGCACCAAGGTGACATTGTGGAAGCTAATCGTTGGTTAAGAGAAGCTGTATCTATCGATCCAGAAAACCCAATCGCTAATTACAATCTTGCAACATTCCTTCATGACAATAAAAAGTTTCAAGATGCTTATGAGTTTTATAAAGTCTCTCTATTAAATGACTGGGAAGAGCGAGCGCTTTACTGCCTATATAAGACAAAACAATTCGATATCTTCGAGAAAGAATTAAGTGTGGCGATAGGTAAAAAAAATACCTCACCGCTTTTAGCAACTCTTTCAACACATTATGCAAAAAACTTTCATAAAAAAGATCGCTATAATTTTTGTCCAGACCCACTCCATTTTGTGTTTCATGGTCAAGTGGATGCATTAAAAGATCCTAAGGATAACTTATTACAATCTCTCTTAAGTGATATTACTAAAGCTGATATTTCTGAGCGTATGCAAAGTCGCTTAGTCAATGGCATTCAATCATCTGGCAATCTTTTTAAACGGAAAGATCCTTCATTTAAAAGATTGTCGCAAGAAATTACACTGCTTATTAAAAAATACTATGACCACTATAAGCATGAAGATTCTATGTTTATTAAAGCTTTTCCAAAAACGATTGAGTTTAGTAGTTCATGGTTTGTCAAAATGCAGACAGGC
>JAPLQN010000026.1 GCA_026399645.1 Candidatus Methylopumilus sp.
GCTATTCTACTATAGAACAGCGTTTGATATAAGGTATTTGGTGGAGATAAGCGGGATCGAACCGCTGACCTCTTGCATGCCATGCAAGCGCTCTCCCAGCTGAGCTATACCCCCAAGTATTTGATCGAAGGCGCCCATCTTAAGTTCTACTGATAGGCGAGTCAATCCTTTTAGGATCGGGTGTTTGATTGTTTTGAAAATTGCGTTAAATCAATTGTAGGTTCTGGCTTCCAACCCTTTTTCTTATGCTCGACGACCACGTTAGTAAAGACGCCGCCACGTACAAAGAATTCAGCACGAAGCCGCATAAATCGTGGTTCCGTTGCCTTAACTAAATCATCTAAAATTCGATTAGTGACGGCCTCATGGAAACAGCCTTCATCCCTAAAAGACCAGATATAAAGCTTAAGACTTTTAAGCTCCACACATTTTTTATTGGGAATGTAATCAAGATATAAAGTCGCAAAGTCTGGCTGCCCCGTCTTGGGGCATAAACAGGTAAATTCAGGGATTTGCATTTGAATATGGAAGTCTCGGGAAGTGCATGGATTAGTGAAAGTTTCAAGCTTTTTAGTAGGTTTTGCGCTTGGTTTTTTTCCCAAAGAAAGTGCGTTCATAGATTAAAATAAGATAGTAAAAAAAAGTTATTATACTGGTAATACATAACACCTTCTTCACTTCAACAAAAGAATATTGTGCGACTTATACAACTTAAATTAGCTGGTTTTAAATCTTTCGTAGATCCCACCACCATTCAACTTCAAGGTCAAAGAGTTGGTATTGTAGGCCCTAATGGATGCGGAAAATCCAACATCATGGAGTCCGTGAAATGGGTGCTTGGTGAATCTTCAGCAAAAGAAATGCGAAGTGAAAATATGGATTCGGTCATTTTTAATGGATCAGAAAACCGTAAGCCAATTTCACGTGCAAGCGTCGAACTAATTTTTGACAACTCTTTAGGAAAAGCGCCAACAGAATGGTCGCAGTATGCAGAAATATCAGTAAAGCGAGTTATCGAAAGAGAAAAGGGCTCAACTTATTACATCAATAATTTAGCTGTTAGGCGTAAAGACATTGCTGATCTTTTCTTAGGGACAGGCTTAGGTGGAAGAGGGTATGCCATCATCGGTCAAAATACTATCTCACAAATTATTGAAGCCAAACCTGAGGAACTAAGAAATTATCTTGAGGAAGCTGCCGGCGTGAGCAAATACAAAGAACGTCGCCGTGAAACAGAATTTAGACTAAGAGACACGCGAGAAAATTTAAGTCGCATTCAAGATGTTGTAAACGAAATTATTCAGCAGATTGCGAAACTTGAATCTCAAGCAGTGATTGCAACAAAGTATAACGAACTCACTGAGAAGCATAAGTTTCATCAAGCTCAAGTTTGGGTATTAAAAAAACGCGATGCTAGTATTGTTTGGAAAAAACATCAGTCCCAAGTTGAGAAGCTTGTGAATGAATTAGAGCAGCAAACTGCAGCTCTGAGAAAAATAGAGGCTGAAGTAGAAAATTTAAGGCAATCTCACATTAACGCTTCTGATGAAATTAATAAGAACCAAGCAAGCTTTTACGAGATCAATTCTGAAGTTTCCAATATTGAAAATAACATTAGAAATCAAAATGAGCTTTTAGAGCGTAGCAAAAAAGAATTAGTTGAAATTGAAGCTAATCTTACTAAGAATGCAGAAGATCAGCTTAAATTTACAAAAGAAATTGAAGGGGCATTGATTGAGAAAACAGCCTTAAGCGAGCTCTTTAAGACCAAAGATGAGAGCTTTAATACACTTAAGTCATCTATTCAGTCAGTAGAAGCGCAATACCTTTCGTCATCAGAACAATTTAACCTATCTGCAAACCAATTTCAGTCAACACAAGAGAAAATCAATCTAGAAAAAGCGACAATAGACTTCATTCACAAAACTGAAGAAGAAACAAATGCACGTATTTCATTTTTAAGCAATGAGATCAACAATATTGATTTGTCTGGTAAATCTCTTCTCGAAGAGAAAGAAACTGATCTTACTGATAAGCGATTAGATGTGGAAAAAATTGAAGAAAAGATAAGTGAAAATAAATCACTGTCATCCGACCTTGAAGAAGAGATTGATACTTTCAGACAGCATCACATAGAAATACAAAAAGAATTAAGTCAGATTGAGGGTGAAATTAAAACACTTGCTCAAATTCAAGATGATACCCAAGGAAATGAAAGCCTTAAAAGCTGGACTTCTCAGCACAATATAAACACTTCAAATCGTCTTTGGGAAAAGCTAAAAATTAAAACAGACTGGGTAACAGCTATTGAATCAGCGCTTGGTGGAAAACTAAATGCAATCTTAGCTCAATATGAATCAATAGCTCATAGGCCCCCTGCGTCTATGGTACTTGCTAATTTAAACGCGTCTCATGCCTATAAGCCAAAAAATAATAAATTAAATTCCGCTTTGGATACTATTGAAATTAGCGATCCACTACTTATGAACCTCTTATCAGAATGGTTATCTGATTGCTACCTTATTCCAAAGGGAGAAAGTTATAAAAATTTCATTGGTGATTTGGAGCAGGGTGAATTTTTAGTAAATCAACAAGGTGATATTTTCACTAAAAATAGCGTTTCCTTTTATGGCAAAGATGCATCTCTTAACGGCATTCTTGTTCGCCAAGAAAGACTCAAAGCACTGCAAGAAAAATTTCTGTCTATAGAAAAAAATTATAAAGATGTATTAAATAAGCTTAATGAAGCTGAGCTTCAATTAAATGAATATGAAGAGCAAGCAGACTCCTTTAGTGAAGAATTAAAAGATGCTTTAAATGAGCTTCATCAAACGGAGATTGAAGTAGAAAAAATCCAACAAAGTATTGCTTATGCGAATGAAAAACATAGCAATATTACTCATGAGCAAAATGAGCTGAAGGCAAAGCTAACTCAAATTGAGGTTGATAAAACATCCAAGTCTATTCTCATCCAAAATTTAGGGGGTGACTTACATAGATTTTTAGAGCAAAAAACAGCCACTGAAGAAATTAAAAAGCGTCATGAATTTGAATACGAAAGCGCTAGAAAGCAAGTCAATGAAGCAGAAATTCAACTTCAGGAAAGCCATTTTAATTTAAAAATTATTGATAACAAGGTTAATGAATTAAATAATAGAGTAAGTCTATTATCTGAAGATAATAGTGTTCTAAATAATAAGAAAGATCTTGCTAAAGCCGCAGTCAATACTGAGCACATCGATGCGCTTCAGATCACTTTGAGAGAAAAGCTCACAGTAAAGGATGAGAGAGAGAAAGTTCTCATTGCATCGCGTGACAATCTTGCTCAAAAAGAAATGGATTTGCGTGAAAGCGAGCAAAAGAGATTGCAAACTGAACAGGCAGTTCATCCAATCCGAGACAAACTTGAACAATCTCGTTTGAATGAGCAGGAATCAAAATTATTATTTGAACAATTTCAAAATGAGATTAACGAGTCACAATTAGATGAAGTAGTTCTTTCAGAATCAATTACAGACAAAACAACAGTTAAAGAAGTGCAAGAGTTGTGTAACAAACTTCAAGAAGAAATTAATTTATTAGGCCCTGTTAATCTAGCTGCCATTCGTGAACTTACCTCTGAAAAAGAAAGAAAAGGCTATCTTGATAGTCAGGTAGAGGATTTAACTTCAGCAAGTAATACTCTAGAGGACGCTATAAGACGTATTGATAAAGAAACACGAGATCGACTAATCGCAACTTTTAATGAAGTAAATAAAAACTTTACGGAGTTTTTCAAAGTGCTGTTTAATGGCGGCCAAGCAAAGCTGGAGCTATTAGGTGAAGAGATTTTAGATACAGGTATTCAAGTAACAGCTCAGCCACCCGGTAAAAAGAATACAACTATCAGCCAATTATCTGGTGGAGAAAAAGCACTAACTGCTACAGCACTCGTATTTGCTCTATTTAAATTAAATCCAGCGCCATTCTGTCTTATGGACGAGGTTGATGCCCCGCTTGATGACAGCAATACACTTCGCTTCACAAATATGGTGACTGAGATGTCAAAAAATACACAATTTCTTTATGTATCACATAATAAAATTGCCATGGAAATGGCTCAGCAACTTATTGGAGTCACGATGCAAGAGTCGGGTGTATCTAGAATTGTTGAGGTGTCATTAGAGGAAGCTGAGAAGATGGAGTTAGCAAATTAAGTTAACAGGACTTATTACAAGTATGTCTGACATTCAGTTTGCCCTGACGATTCTAGCTGTTGTAATTATCCTTATTATGATCATTTTTAACTGGATTCGTCTTGTCCAGTACCGTAAACAAAATCAGGCTGAAAATTCTTTTTTATATAAAGATGAAAATGGTCTAAGCCCAGAAGAAAAAAATCCCCATGATCAAGCTTTAAGCATCTCAGAAAAGTACTTACTTTCAAATTTACCAAAAGATATCTATCGCGATATTGATGCCATTGCGTTTATAAAGCTTAACAAAGCAACGCATGCCACTTCTAAACTAAATCTCAGGGACTTTATTGAACTTCCTCATTCACATATTTTTATTCGTAGAAATGAAGATGTGTGGCAGTCTACAGATGAACTTAGTGGCTCAACTTCATTCGATCAAGTACTTCTAGCTATTCAGCTGGTAGATCGTCAAGGCCCGATTTCTCAAGCACACACACAGACATTTCGAATGCTCTCAGAGAAAACAAAGAATGATTTAGAAGGTAGTTTGATTTGGCTTTCACATTCAGATATTGAAGAAGATGCAAAAAAGCTGAATCAATTTTGTGCTCTTGTCGATCATATGATGACTTTAACTCTCATTCCTAAAAATAGTGGCATGTTTGATAATGAAAAGCTTATTGAAACATTAAAAATAGATGGATTTAAAGTAAACAAAGATGGCTATCATGTATTCAAAGGCCGTGATAAGCACCCTTTGTTTCGTGTGACTTCCTTAAATCACCAGCCCTTAAGTTTTAATCTTGACCACTTCATTCAAGGCATTCATTTTCAAATGGATTTGCCAATTACCTTAAGTTGTAAAGAGTCTTTTGACGCAATGCTAGAGTCAATTACTAATTTCCAAAAAGAACTCGAATGTTTGCTAGTTGATTCAAATAAAAAAGAACTAAATATTAACCATATTGAGCGTATTAGATATCAGGTTGAAAAAATTGAAAATCAAATGGTAGCTAAAAATATTTCACCCGGAAGCTCCTGCGCACGAAGATTATTTTCTTAAATGAAAGCCGATAAAGAAAATACTAAAATTAAAATTCAAGAGCTAATTGAAAGGATAAGCGCATTTGATTATCAATATTATGTTTTAGACAATCCTTCTATCTCAGATTTTGAATACGATAAAATCTTTAGATTACTTGTTTATTTAGAAAATACAAATCCAGAACTAATTCGACCTGATTCACCTTCGCAAAGGGTAGGGGGTAAGGCGCTAGATGCTTTTGAAAGTGTTATTCACCGTCAGGCAATGCTATCTCTAAACAATGCTTTCGAAGAGGAGGAGCTAATAGCCTTCGATAAACGCATTAAAGATGATATTGGCATCGACGAAGTCGAGTATGCGGTTGAACCAAAGTTTGATGGACTTGCAATTACGCTGACTTATGAGAATGGTATTTTTGTTCAAGGAGCGACTCGTGGTGATGGCTATACAGGAGAAAACGTTACGCACAATTTAAAAACTATTCGATCAATACCAACTAAATTAAATCGCACTAATCCGCCTAAGCTTTTAGAAGTCAGAGGTGAGGTCTTAATGCTTAAAAAAGATTTTGAATTGCTAAATCAAAAACAGGAATCGTTAGGCGAAAAAAAATTTGCAAATCCAAGAAATGCTGCAGCAGGAAGCTTAAGGCAGCTTGACCCGAGAATTACTGCAACAAGACCGCTTTCTTTCTTTTCTTATGGTCTTGGTGTATGCGAGCCAAGTTTAAATTTAAAAACTCACACGGAAACAATTCAACTTTTAAAGCAATTTAATTTGCCTATTTCTGATTTATCTTCAAGTGTCAAAGGCGTAAAAGGCTTAAAAAGTTTTTATTCCAAGGTATTAAAACTTAGAGATACATTAGCCTATGATATCGATGGTGTAGTTTATAAAGTTAACTCCTTTAACTATCAGAGTGAGTTAGGTTTTGTATCTCGCGCTCCTCGATGGGCTATTGCACATAAATTTCCAGCAGAAGAAGCGTTGACTGAAGTTTTAGATATTAATGTTCAGGTTGGTCGCACCGGGGCTATAACCCCTGTCGCGCGATTGAAACCTGTTTTCGTAGGCGGTGTTACTGTCACAAATGCAACCCTTCATAATGAAGACGAGATGATTCGCAAAGATGTTCATATTGGAGATACGGTAAGTGTTCGAAGAGCAGGGGATGTAATTCCTGAAATAGTAAGGGTGCTTGTTGACAAGAGGCCTAAGACAATTAAGAAATTTAAAATGCCAACAGAATGTCCCGAGTGCAGTTCGCCGCTTATTAGAATCGATGATGAAGCCATCATTCGTTGCTCCGGTGGTCTAATTTGCCCTGCACAACAGAAACAATCCATTATTCATTTCGCATCTCGAAAAGCTATGGATATAGAAGGGTTAGGAGACAAATCTGTTGAGCAATTAGTTAACGTAGGTCTCATTCATGGGTTACCTGATATTTACAAATTAGAACTTGAACAATTAGTCAGTCTTGATCGTATGGCTGAAAAGTCGAGTCAGAACTTATTAGATGCTATTGAAAAAAGCAAATTAACATCATTACCTCGATTTATCTTCGCGCTTGGTATTAGAAATGTAGGCGAATCTACCGCCAAAGATCTTGCCGGCTTCTATGGTGATTTATATGAAATCATGAAACAAACAGAAGAAAGCTTACAGCTTGTACCTGATATTGGCCCAACAGTTGCAAAATCGATCAGTCATTTCTTTATGCAAACTAAGAGTAGGGACGTTATTGAGTCACTTATAAGTTTAGGTGTTCATTGGCCTAAATATGATATTAAGAAATCTGCTTCAGGAATTTTTGCGACTAAAACTTTTGTTCTCACTGGAACCCTACCTTCAATGTCGCGTGAGGAAGCTAAATCAATTATTGAAATGAACGGCGGAAAAGTTATAGGAAGCGTTTCTAAAAAGACTGATTATGTTGTTGTGGGCTCTGATGCTGGAAGCAAGTTAACCACAGCAAAGGAACTTGGTGTTAAAATTATTTCACAACAAGAACTTTTGAAACTAATACCTTAAAAACTATGAAACTTAAAAAACATTTTTTAGTAATACTGTTGAGCTTATTTTTTTCAACAAATATTTTATCCAAGGAGCTTATCAAATCATGCGATGAGCTATTAAGTGATAACCAATATGAAGATGCCTTAAAAACAAAAAAGGGTGAATTCAAATCTGCTTTTTGTCATGGGAAAGTTAATTTAAGGCTAAAAAATTTCGATGAGGCTATAAATAACTTTAAGTTAGCGTATAAGTTATCAAAAAATGATACTGATCATTTTATGGCTGATTTGCTAGTGGGCATGACATTAAAAGAAGCTAAAAGATTAGATGACGCCCTATTGCATCTTAAAAATTCTTATTCACTTATAAAAGCCAATAAACCTTTTAAGCGTCTTTATTTAGTTGAAATTGCTGAAACCTTATTACTCCTTAGTAAATATGATGAAGCTGCAAACACATTCCTTGAGGCTTATTCAGCAGCTGCCAATGATGAAGAACGTGCGGCTAATTTAGATCGAGCTGCTTTTTCATATTCGTTACTTAAGAATTATACGAAAGCTATCGAGTATGAGTTAAAAGCTAATTTGGCTTTTGATCGCACTGGCTTGTTAGGTGAGTATGCAGAATCTGGGATTAATCTTGCTTTATATTATTTAGAGGCTAATGACCTAGCTTCATCTGAAAGAACACTTTTAAAATTTGAGAAGTTTTCACGAGAGAATGGGGGAATGTACTATCTTGCTAAAGTTTTATTCGCCCAAAGTAAGTATTACAAAAAGAAATTAAATATTGATCTTAGTAAGTCTAAGTTAGATGAGGCAAATAAGATTGCTAATGATATTGGAGCAGAGGACTTAAAAACGCTTTTTAGTATTATTTAGTTTAGACTGTATCTTCTATTTTACATAATATAAATTATACGAAGTTAAGGTAATTCAAACCTATCGATGGAAGTCTTTAAATTGCCTTGGTAATGCCTCTTCCTGGACTACAAACTCCATTCCCGCCATAGAGCCTACAAAGATACCTGATTTATACTGCATACGAATCTTCACTGTATTTAAAGATATCTCTAATTGGTCTTTTGCTCTGTAATTTAAGATATATCCAATAACCTTCTTGCCGTTGTCGGTACAGGTTACTTCCACAGCATCTTGATTGTCCATAAAGAGTTCCTATAGGTTATTTTGAATGAAAATAAGCTCTTGCTTGGGATCGTTATATGCTTCGTAAGATTGTTGAGCTTTTTCATACCAATAGCGACTATTAAATTCATCTCCCTCAATCTTATGAAGGACAGCATGTATCCAATAAGCATCTTCGGAATGAAGATCTTGGACAATCTTGTGGCAAGCATCCCACGAATTGTTAATTGCGAAATGAATCGCTTGGTTCAGTAGCTCTTTGTCTTGTGAGCCAGGCATGAATATTATCGGTTATTAAAGAAGCCTATGTTGTAAACCTTGCCATCCATAATCGTGAGTTCAGTCTGTTTCCAGACATTTTTTTCGTCAGATTTCACAAGATTATTGTAGTACCACATCTCAATATTGACACGTTTACTAGCGCCTGCACGGTCCCCGGTAGGTCTTCCAATTACAGAACTTGCATTAGTAGGCTTTACAGACATTTCTTTTCTTGTGGGCTCACCTAATATTTGTAGTACTTTTTCTTTAGATTTGGCTCCGAAAGCATCTAGAAACTCATTTTCTGTATAGAGTTTTTTTCCTTCAGCTAATACTTGAAAAGAAAGCCCTAATGCTATGAATATAAATAATATTTTTTTAAAAAATGTTGACATATTAGCCTTTAATTAACGGTGATTTTAAGCCCGTCATAACCTACATCGATATGATCAGGTAATTCTTTTTTTAGTGACTCGTATTCTAAATCATGTGTCATGTGAATCAAATATGTTTTCTTTGCTTTTATTTGATTTGCAAACATCAAACTTTGTTCAAGATTGATATGTGTGTGATGTTCTTTTATACGCAAACAATCTAAAAGTAAGATGTCTAGTCCATCTAAAAGTTTCATTGAACTTTCGGGGATAACAGATACGTCAGTCAGATAGGCTAAGTTACCTATCCGATACCCGTATATTTCTAACTTTCCATGCATAACAGGAATTGGTACAACAAGCTCGTTAAAAACACTGAATGCTTCTTGAATAGGTATAGCTTTTAAAACTGGCATTTCCCAAAAACCCTTTGGCTCACTCAACGCATAACCAAATTTTAAGGCAATATGATCAAGTGCTTCTTTCTTTCCGTAAATAGGTATTTGTATCTTATGTAGCTGACAAAAAGCTCTCAAATCATCAATACCATGAAGATGATCAGCGTGAGTATGTGTATAAAGTACTGCATCAATTCTAGGAATAGATTCTCTTAAAGATTGAAAGCGTAAGTCTGGGCTCGTATCAATAAGAATATGCTCCCCTGTTCCCAATTTAATAAGTGAAGAGCAGCGCGTGCGTTTATTTTTGGGGTTAGTTGACATGCAAGTCTGGCAATTACATCCAACAACTGGTGTCCCAGCGCTAGAACCGGCTCCAAGAATAGTTAATTCGATGGGTTGCATTTTGAAAAAAGTCTGAAGAAATTATTTGTAGTAATTTGGCCTACCTCTTCTACTGAAATATTTTTTAATTTGGCTATTTCTTCTGCCACATAAATAACGTTGGATGGATCATTCATTTTTCCTCGGTAAGGCACAGGGGCTAAATATGGCGAATCAGTTTCGATAAGGATACGGTCAAGAGGAATAGATTTTACGACCTCCTTAAGTTCAAGTGCATTTTTGAATGTCACAATACCTGAAAATGAAATATAAAAATTCAGCTTAATGGCTTCTAACGCCACATCAAGAGACTCTGTGAAGCAGTGCATAACGCCTCCTACTTTATCTGCACCCTCTTCTTTCATGATTTTCAGAGTATCTTCTGCCGCATTTCGTGTATGAATAATAAGGGGTAGATTTGATTGAACAGCAGCTTTGATATGTGTTCTAAAGCGATCTCTTTGCCAAGTAAGATCACCTTGAACTCTAAAGTAATCTAAACCAGTTTCACCAATGGCTACCACTTTTCTCTCTTTAGCAAAATCGCATAATTCATCAATAGTAGGCTCTTGAATATTTCCGTAATCAGGATGAACGCCTACAGAAGCGAAAATATGTGGGTAGGTATTGGCAATTTTATAAATATCAGGAAATTTATCTAAGGTAACACTTACACATAAGGCATGCGTGACATTATTCAATGACATTTTAGAAAAAATATCATCTATATTTTGATAGAGTTCTGGAAAATTAATATGGCAATGAGAGTCTACAAAGCTTGTCATGATGGCTCAAAAATTTGTTTATATTTAATAAAAATATTTTGCAATTGTAGTTCTTGATTCACAGGGTGTGACGCAATCTTTTTTAATTCATTTAATTCGCTAGCAAATAAGAGCAAAGTATTTAAATTAATCTGCTTTATTTGTGAAAAGATCTGTGCTTCTTGCCCTTTAAAATAGTGACTTTGCTGCGTATGAAAACTAAGCAATAAATCAAAAATCCATTTTTGAATCATATTTATTGTCCAATCCAGCCCTTGAGTCAGAATCGCATAATTAATTTTCGTGAAATCAATTTTATGACCCTGGGATAGCAGCTGTGTAATAACATTTCTCTCTGATTGATTTTCTAATTCTTTAATAGCGTTAAATGGTGAACCACCTGTAAATGAGAGCAAACTTTCTTCATGAACTATTTTTTGTCTATCCAAAAATAGTTTAGCTTCATCAAATGACGGACCTCGAAGGTCTAGTAATTGGCATCGACTTCGAATAGTAGCAATTAACTTCTGTGCTTGACTCGTTACGAGAATAAATAGAGTATTTTCTGGTGGCTCTTCCAAAATTTTAAGCAGCGCATTCGATGCAGCCTGATTAAGCGAATCTGCTGGCTCAATTAAAATAATACGCCTGCCTTTTTCTTGATGAGCTGAAAGTTCTAAATATTCTGATAGCTCGCGGATTTGATTGATAACAATATTTTTTTTACGAACAGTTTTTCTTTTTGAAGTTTCATCATCTTCGCTTTCAATAGGTGCAATATGTTTAAAGTCTGGATGTGAATCTGGAAACCATTTGCAGCTTGTACATACCTCACACGGTAAATAACTGGAAAGCGCGTTTTGACATAAATAAGACTTTGCAAATGTGATCGCAAAATCATACTTTCCAATCCCTTCCTTGCCCTTAAAAATTAAAGCATGGGGTAATTTTTCATTCTTATGAATGGCAGTCCAAGCATCTTTGAACCAGGGGTAAATGGAATCCATCATAAGATAGTTTTTATGGCCTCAATGACATCGTGAGAAACGGTTTCAATAGATTGATTAGCATTGATAATTTTATAGCGATTAGGATGTTGTCTTGCAAGGTCTAAGTAAACATTTCTAAGTCGATTAAAAAAAGCTTCACTTTCCTTTTCAAATTTATCAGGTGTTCTATTCTTTCTTAAGCGATCAATACTTATTTCGACAGGCAAATCAAATAGTAAAGTAAGATCAGCCTTAAGATCGGGATGAACCCAGGCTTCAAGTGTTTGAATTTTAGAGTACGCCACTTGTTTTCCACCATACTGATATGCATAAGTTGCATCAGTAAATCGATCAGACACTACAAATATACCTTCATCGAGATTTGGTTTGATAATTTCTGCAATGTGCTGTCTTCTAGCTGCGAACATAAGAAGTGTTTCTGTTTCTGGATCCATTTCATCGTGAAGAAGCAATTCTCTCAACTTTTCTCCAAGTTTCGTTCCACCAGGCTCTCTTGTTCTTTTTACTGAAATATTATTCGACTCAAGGAAGGAGATAACTGCATCTATATGCGTGCTTTTTCCTGCGCCATCTACACCTTCAAATGTAATAAATTTACCTTTAATTGTCATTTGATCTGATACTTTCTAACAGCGCTATTATGTTCATTTAAATTTGCAGAGAAATGATGGGTGCCATCACCCTTTCCTACAAAATAGAGTGCGTCTGTTTTTGTAGGATGCAGTGCAGCTCGAATGGAAATTAAACCTGGCATAGTAATAGGGGCTGGAGGTATTCCTTCTCTTGTATAGGTATTATAGGGTGTGTCTGCAAGTAAATCTTTTTTTGTAATATCCCCAGTAAATTTCTTACCAAGTCCATAAATGACCGTGGGGTCGCTTTGAAGCTTCATTTTGATACTTAATCGATGAATAAATACGCCTGAAATAAGATTGGCCTCTATAGATTTTCCCGTCTCTTTTTCAATAATAGATGCCATCGTCAGAGCTTCGTAACTATTTTTATAGGGAACCTCTTCTGCTCGACGGGCCCACTCATAATCCAATTTTTTTTGCATGGCTTTATAAGCTCTTTTTAAAATCTCAATGTCTGACGTATTTCTACTGAAATAATAGGTATCAGGAAAGAATTGCCCTTCAACTGATTCGTGCGGAATACCAACGGCAGAAGCAATAGCTTTTGTATCATAAGGCTTCATTGTTTTTTTAATGCTATCGTTAGCTTTTATTTTATCTAACATCGAATTAAAGTCTTGTCCTTCAATGAACGTAATTGATCCTTCTGTTGCTCTTCCTTCTACAAATGATTTTAGCAACTGGTAAGGGGTAATATTTGGATTAAGATTGTAATTACCCGGCCTTAGTTTTGTAGATTGGCCCAAAGCTTCAGAAAGGAGAATAAACCGCCATGGTTCATTAAGTATTTTTTCATCAACGAGCTGAAAGGCTATCGCTTTAAGACTGCTTCCAGGTTCAATTTCTATGGCTAAATCTGACTTATTGATATGAAGCGGTGTTACCAAAAAATAAATAATCCAAACCAATAAAGGTATGAAAATAATCATTAATCGAATAAGCCATTTTTTCATGAATTTAAATTCTCGAGTAATTGATTAAATAGTGAGGCTGATTCTTGATACTTCCAAGATCTATTTTTAATTTTTTTAACCTGCATTACTCCAAACAAACTATTTGTTATAAGGACCTCATCAGCCTCTAAAAGTTTATTTAAATTAAATGTAACTTCTTTTACTTTAAAACCTAACTGATCTGAAATTTGAATGACTAATCCTCTTGTGACGCCCTTGATGCCAACATGGCTAATTTTTGGTGTATAAATAATTTTACCGATGCGCATAAAGATATTGCTTGAAATGCATTCAATGACATGTCCATCGTGATCAAGGAGAATACCATCAGCATACTGATCACTTGCCCACTCCTGCCTTGCCACAATATTCTCTAATCTATTTAGATGTTTAACACCAGAAAGAATAGAAGGATTAAGTTTATGCTTGCAGACGAAGAGATTGACGCCAGAATTAAAACTTGCCTTTGGGTAGCTTGGCATTTTAGTTTTAATTAAAAAGCGGTTGTGTAAGATATCCTTATTGAATTTATAACCTCGCTCACTAAGGCCTCTCGAGATAATAATTTTCCCTACTGCTTTTTTATTAGTTATAAATAAAGAATGAATATCCGAAAGTAATTCTTTTTCTTTTGGGGGTTTGATTTTAATCGCAAGACAATCTTCAACTATTTTTTTATAGTGATATTTCCAGTGGCGAGGTTTTTTATTCTCAACTACAAAAGTTCTAAAAATACCATCACCATATTGAAACGCACGATCAAAGGGACTTATATTCTTAAATTTACCGTTAATGAGGAATTGTTTTGACAAGTTAAACGGCCAGTTGTGAATTAAATAATGAGTTCATTTTGGATGTCACCCATTTATAAAAATCTATATCCTTTTAAATACAAGGCTTCCGTTAGTGCCGCCAAAGCCGAAGTTATTTTTGAGTGCAACCTCAATTTTCATTGATCTTGCTTCATTGGCACAATAATCAAGATCACATTCAGGATCTTGGTTAAAAATATTAATAGTGGGTGGCGAAATCTGATTGTGAATAGCTAGCACAGTGAATATAGATTCAATACCACCTGCCCCGCCTAATAAATGGCCTGTCATTGACTTTGTAGAATTGACAACAAGCTTTTTCGCGTAATTTCCAAATGAAGCTTTAATAGCATTAGTTTCGTTTAGGTCTCCAAGAGGTGTCGAAGTGCCATGTGCATTAATGTATTGCACATTATCTGTATTCACATGTGCATTTTTCAATGCATTAATAATAGAGCGTCTTGGTCCGTCCATATTGGGTGCGGTAATGTGATACGCATCGGCACTCATGCCATAGCCTGAAAGCTCTGCGTAAATTTTAGCGCCTCTTTGTTTTGCATGCTCATATTCTTCAAGCACCATTACTCCAGCGCCTTCGCCAATAACAAAACCATCGCGGTCCCTATCCCATGGACGACTTGCTGTTTTTGGATCATCATTGCGTGAAGAAAGAGCTTTGGCTGAAGAAAATCCAGCGACTGATAGTTCTGTAATTGCAGCTTCTGAACCACCAGCCAACATGACATCTGCGTCGCCATATTCAATCATGCGTGCTGCATCACCTATCGAATGAGTCCCTGTTGTACATGCAGTCACAATAGATACATTGGGACCTTTTAAATTAAGCATAATAGAAAGATTGCCGGAGATCATGTTGATAATCGTGCCTGGAATAAAAAATGGCGACACCTTTCGGACACCGCCCTCATCAAAAACTTCACCGGTAGCTTCAATCAAATTAATGCCACCAATACCAGACCCAACTGATACGCCAATGCGCTCACTATTACTATCATTAACTTCAATCCCAGAATCTTTAAATGCTTCTATGCCTGCTGCGATACCGAATTGAATAAAGGTATCCATGCGTCTTGCATCTTTTGGAGGAATATAAGCCAGCGGATCGAAATTTTTGACTTCACCTGCAACTTGAGAAGGAAATGTTGAGCAGTCAAACTTAGTAATTTTACCTATGCCCGATTGGCCATTAATGATATTAGCCCATGATTCTGCTACCCCTATACCAACAGGAGTAATCAAACCTAAACCGGTGACTACAACTCTTCTCTTCGACATGGATTAACCCAGCCCTTTCAATATTTAGAAAAGGTTAGATAACATATGAATTATTTTAGATTTTTGTTGATGTAATCAACAGCTTGCTGAACAGTGGTAATCTTTTCAGCTTCTTCGTCAGGAATTTCACAATCAAACTCTTCTTCTAAAGCCATTACGAGCTCAACTGTATCAAGTGAATCAGCACCTAAATCATCTACAAATGATGATGTATTTTTTACATCAGCTTCTTTAGTGCCAAGTTGTTCTGCAACAATTTTTTTTACACGTTGTTCGATGTCAGACATCTAAAATACCCCTTTATTTAAGAAATGACCCTTAAGCCATCCATTATTTTAACAAATCTTGTTAAGAATTTTGTAATAAAGTTAAAAAAATAACTTAAATCATTAACATTCCACCATTGACATGAAGTGTCTCACCTGTAATATAAGATGCTTCTTTTGAAGCTAGAAAGCATACTGCAGCACCAATATCCTCAGGACTTCCTAGCCGTCCTAATGGCACATGATCTAGAAGTTGCTTTTTATGCTCTTCAGATAATCCTTTTGTCATATCCGTATCAATAAACCCAGGCGCAACACAATTAACAGTTATACCTCGACTACCAATTTCTTTAGCTAAAGATTTTGTGAATCCAGTCACACCAGCTTTTGCAGCAGCGTAATTTGTTTGACCTGCATTACCCATATGACCTACTACAGAAGTGATGTTAATAATTCTACCGTAGCGACTTTTCATCATGCTGCGAATGAGGGCCTGACTCATACGGAAAATAGATTTTAAGTTAGTCGACATGACATCATCCCACTCTTCTTCTTTCATGCGCATGAGTAACATGTCTTTTGTAATGCCGGCATTATTCACAAGGATTGAAATATCCCCATGCTCTTTAATAATGCCATCTACCGTTTGTAAGATAGCTTCATTATCATTTACATCCAATTTAATACCTTTACCTAAAACATTTTGCTCTTTAAGAAATGTTGAAATTTTTTGAGCGCCATCTTCCGTTGTTGCTGTGCCAATCACGTAAGCTTTTTGTTTTCCTAAACTTAAAGCAATTGATTGTCCGATCCCTCTGCTAGCGCCTGTGACAAGTGCAACTTGATTTTCAAGATTAATAAACATAATTTTCCCTAGATAGTTTTACTGTATAAGTGCTTTAAATTCATCTATAGCACCTTCATTGATAAGAGCAGCGCCTTTTAATTCAGCCGAGATACGCTTGGTGAGACCTGTAAGCACTTTACCTGGGCCGCATTCTGCAATATCACTAATTTTATTCAATGCTATTTTTTCGATAGTATCAACCCATCTTACTGGATGACAGAGTTGTTTTGAAAGCGCGTCTTTAATTTCATTTGCATCATGATGTTCCATCACATCCACATTATGGATTACAGGAATATTTGGCTTTTTAATTACAATATTGGTTAAATATTCTTTTAATTCTTCAGATGCTTTCTGCATGAGAGAGCAGTGGGAAGGAACGCTCACGGGAAGAAGAATAGCCCGCTTAGCACCTTTTAATTTTGCTATTTCAATAGCTCGCTCTACTGCTAAAATATTACCAGCAATTACAACCTGCCCTGGTGAGTTAAAATTAACTGCTTCGACTACTTCATCTTCTCGGGCCTCATTGCAAGCATTCATGACATCCGAGTCAGGCATACCAAGAATAGCAGCCATAGCCCCCACACCTTCAGGAACAGCTTTTTGCATCACTTCTGCTCTATATTTAACAAGTTTTAAAGCGTCTTTAAATTCCATCGCATTTGACGCAACAAGCGCTGTATATTCGCCCAGACTGTGTCCTGCTAGATAGCTAGGGAGCCGATCTGTTTTAGATTGCCAGACACGCCATGTGGCTATGCCTGCTGTAAGAAGTATAGGTTGCGTATTGATTGTTTGATGTATCTCTTCATTAGGCTCGGTTGCCATTTTCCAAAAATCAACATTAAGAATTTGAGACGCTTCATTGAAGGTAGATTCGATCAATGGATGGCCATTAAAATCTGCCATCATGCCGACAGCTTGAGAGCCTTGTCCCGGAAAAATAAAAGAAAAATTAGTCATAATTTACTTGATATATCATTCTTAACTATATGATTTTTAATACTTAATTAAAGCAGATCCCCAGGTGAATCCCCCGCCAAAAGCTTCCATCAATAGCGTTTCCCCTCTTTTTATTTTATGCTCACGAATGGCTGTATCAAGAGCCAAAGGAATTGAAGCAGCTGAAGTATTGCCATGCCTGTCGATGGTAACAATGACACGATCCATACTCATATTTAATTTTTTAGCGGTTGCTTCTAAAATTCTAATATTGGCTTGGTGGGGAACAAGCCAATCAATATCTGACTTATCTAACTGATTCATTTCAAGCGTTTCATCTACAATAGAATCTAATGTATTCACTGCTATTTTAAATACTTGGTTACCTTGCATTTCAATAGTGGCTTTCCCTTTTTGATGAGATACGCCACTGGGTACATGTAGTAATTTTTCATACGAACCATTAGCATGAATGTGGGTAGATAAGATACCAGGCTGATCTGATGCTTCTAAAATAACAGCACCCCCACCGTCACCCCAAAGAATAGCATTGCTTCGATCTGAATAGTCTGTAATGCGAGACATGGTGTCAGCACCAATCACTAGCACACATTTTGCTGCGCCAGTTTTAATGAAATTATCTGCAACAGATAGCGCATATACAAAACCACTACAAACCGCTTGTATATCAAATGCTGGGCATAAAGATAAACCAAGCTTGGTCTGAATGATGCAAGCTGTACTTGGAAATATTTTATCAGGGGTAGTTGTCGCGACAATAATGAGGTCAATTTTATTTGAATCAATGCCAGAAGCTTCTATAGCTTGTTTAGATGCCTCTACCGCCAAATCGCTTGTATATTGATGCGCTGCTACAATGTGTCTTTCTTTAATGCCTGTTCTTGTTGTAATCCATTCGTCCGTCGTCTCAAACATTTTTTCAAGATCAAGATTACTTAGTATTTTTTCCGGTAGGTAACTTCCTGTCCCTATAATTTTTGAATAAATCATATATTTTCTGATGATGAAATATCTAATGGCGCTTCTAATTCAACTTGTTTTTGTATATTCTCTAATACATTATTCTTTGACTCTTCAATAGCTGTTCGAATAGCATAGAAAAAAGAATAGCTATCAGCCCCGCCATGGCTTTTAATTACAATGCCTTTAAGGCCTAAAAAGCTAGCGCCATTGTATCTTCTTGGATCAAGTCTTTTTTTGAATCGATTAAGTACAAGTAAAGAAACAAATGCCATGGATTTTGTAATCCAATTACGTTTAAATTCTTGTGTTAAAAATCGACCCATAAGCTGTGCAATACCTTCAGCAGATTTTAATGCAACATTACCCACAAATCCATCACACACAACCACATCGGTTGTACCTTTAAAAATATCATTACCTTCGACATTACCATAAAAATTTAGGTGACTTCGGCGTAGTAATTCACCCGCCTGTTTTACAACCTCATTACCTTTGATATCCTCTGAGCCAATATTAAGAAGTCCTATGGAAGGCTTTGGGTTACCTGTTACAGAACTTACAAGCATGGCACCCATCACCGCAAATTGTAATAAATTCTCGGCCGTGCAGTCAGTATTGGCACCCAAGTCCAGCATGTAAGTAGTACCTTTTTGACTGGGTAAACTTGATGCAATGGCTGGTCTATCAATACCTGGTAACATTTTTAATACATAACGGGCGGTGGCCATAAGGGCACCAGTATTCCCGGCGCTTACGCAAGCCTGGGCCTTTTCTTCCTTAATTAAATTAATGGCAACACGCATGGAAGAATCTTTTTTATTTTTTAAAGCGCTTTGAGGAGATTCATCCATTTCAACCACTTCACTTGCATGCTGAATAGATAAACGGGTATTGGTATATTTATTTTTTTGGAGCTCTGTTTGAATAAGATCTTTATCGCCAACTAAAATAATATGAAGTTGATCATATTTTGATAGCGCATTTATGGAAGCTGGGATAGTGACCGAGGGACCGTGGTCCCCGCCCATTGCGTCAACTGCTAGGGTAATTGTCATTTATTCTCTTAACGTTTAAGAGGAATGAAAGAAATAAATCAGAATAATTAAAAAGAACTATTCTGATTTATTCTGAATAAATTTTTTGCCTCTATAGTAGCCTGTTGGGCTTACGTGATGACGTAGATGAACTTCGCCAGTAGTTGGTTCTACAGCAAGTGGTGGATTAGATAAAAAATCGTGAGAACGATGCATTCCACGTTTTGATGGTGATTTTTTATTCTGCTGAACAGCCATAGCAACTCCTAAATTTAATTTTTATATAATTTTTGTTTTAAATCAGCAAACGGATGAGTGCGATCTAGCACGCCATCAGTTTTTTTATAGCGACACTTATCATTTTCATGTTTAGGTGCGCCAGGCATGGAAAGTAAGATTTCGTCTTCAATGAGACTTAAAACATCCATCTTTGCACTGCCTTCAATTAAGTCGTATTCCGCATGATCGTCAACTTGAAAATCACTTAACTGCGTTTCTTCTTTAATTAAAAATCCTGATTTTAAAAAAATCTTATGCTCTAATTTTTCTGAACATCTTTGGCAAATTAAATCTAATTTACCTTCAATGGATAGCTCTAAACAAGCTTCTCTATGTTTATTTTCGAAGCCTCTTAAAACAAAAGTAATTGAGTCTTCGAGATTTAAGCATAAATCTTGCAATCGCTTAAAATCAGAGAGGCAAATTATATCACGAATTTCTCTCGATTTTCTTGAAAAATCAATATTGTCTATATGCTGTTCCATCAATAGATTTCGGGGTAAAAAGACATCATTATTATATAAGAAATGACATGCTATAATTTTCTTAAATTAACTCTAATTTAGTGATTTTCGCTAAAAACTTAAGGCTTCTCATTGTTTAAAAAAATACTCATAGCGAACCGTGGTGAAATAGCGGTAAGGCTTATTCGTGCCTGTTCTGAGCTCGATATCACTTCGGTAGCCATTTATTCAGATGCGGACCGCCATGCCCTTCATGTTAAAAAAGCTGATGAATCTTACAATGTAGGTGCAGACCCTCTTGCCGGGTATTTAAATGCGCATAATATTGTGAATATCGCTGTCACTTCTGGATGTGATGCTATCCATCCTGGATATGGTTTTTTATCTGAAAATCCTGAATTAGCGGAGATATGCGCAAGACGAGATATCAAATTTATTGGTCCCAATGCCGACATTATTCGTCAAATGGGGGACAAGATCCAAGCCAGAACAGCAATGATTGCAGCTTCAATCCCCGTCATCCCTGGAAGCGAAAGTAATATTGAGAGCCTTGATGAAGCTAAAAAGCTTGCCTCTGCTATTGGCTACCCCATCATGCTTAAAGCGACTAATGGTGGTGGTGGACGAGGTATTAGACGATGTAATAACGAAAAAGAACTCTTCGCTAATTATGATCGAGTGATTTCTGAGGCTACAAAAGCTTTTGGTAAGCCTGAGGTTTTTATTGAGAAATGTATCGTATCGCCTAAGCATATCGAGGTTCAAATTCTGGCTGACAGCTTCGGTAATGTGGTTCATCTTTTTGAAAGGGATTGTTCTATTCAAAGGCGTAATCAGAAACTCATTGAAATCGCACCCTCTCCTCAACTTACAAATGCTCAAAGAAACTATGTGGGTGAACTTGCAGTTAAAGCTGCAAAAGCTGTTAACTACGAAAATGCGGGCACCGTAGAGTTTCTTTTAGATGCTGAAAATAATTTTTACTTTATGGAGATGAATACGCGTCTTCAAGTGGAACATACTATTACTGAATCAATTACCGGTATTGATATTGTTCAAGAACAAATCAGAATTGCCTTTGGACTTTCATTACAATATAAACAAGAAGAGATTCAGTTTCGAGGATTTGCGATTGAATATCGCATTAATGCGGAAGATCCTAAGTATGACTTTATGCCATCCTTTGGGAAAATTACACGTTATTATGCACCCGGTGGACCCGGCGTTAGAATTGATGCTTCGATATACACAGGTTATGTCATTCCACCTTATTACGACTCTATGTGCGCAAAACTCACTGTATGGGCATTGAACTGGGAAAGTGTGATCCAACGAGGCAAAAGAGCGCTCAATGATATTGTTGTATTTGGAGTTAAAACAACAATCCCTTATTATTTAGAAATTATGAATAATAAACAGTTTAAAGAAGCGAACTTCAACACAAGTTTTGTGGACGATCACCCAGAGCTTATTAATTATCAAAGTCAATTTCCACCTGAGCTAATGGCTGCAGCTATATCAGCAGCGATTGCAGCTCATGAAGGTATTTAAAGAATTATGAAAAAAATACATATTACCGAATTAGTTTTAAGAGATGGGCATCAATGTCAAATTGCGACCAGACTTCGTACTGAAGATATGCTTCCTATCTGCCCAAAATTGGACGCACTTGGCTTTTGGTCAATTGAAGCATGGGGTGGAGCTACATTCGATGCATGTGTAAGATTTTTAAAAGAGGATCCGTGGGAACGTTTAAAACTTCTAAGAAAAGCTCTCCCAAATTCTCGAATACAAATGTTACTTCGTGGCCAGAACTTATTAGGCTATCGCCATTATTCAGACGATGTTGTTGAGGCGTTTGTCAAACAATCAGCCAATAATGGTGTCGACGTTTTCAGAATTTTTGATGCCATGAATGATGTCAGAAACCTTACAACATCTATTAAAGCAGTTAAAAAATATAAAAAACATGCGGAAGGTACATTAAGCTATACAACAAGCCCTGTGCATGACATCCCTTATTTCGTGAGTCTTGCAAAAGAAATGGAAAGTTACGGATGTGACACAATAGCCATTAAAGATATGGCAGGTCTTTTAACGCCTTCAGCAACTAAAGTGCTTGTGACATCTTTAAAAAAATCAATCTCATTACCTATTCACGTCCATTCTCACTCAACTTCAGGATTGGCTAGTATCAATCTTTTAACTGCCGTGGAAAATGGTGCAGATATTATTGATACATGTAATTCAAGCTTTGCAGAAGGTGCGAGCCATCCGTCGACAGAATCTATCATTGCTGCCTTAGAGGATTTAGGCTACAAAACGGATATTGATATTAAAAAAGTTGAAGAAATTAGCGAGCAGCTAAAGGTTGTTAGAAAAAAGTATTGGCAATTCGAATCCGATTACACAGGTGTAGATACACGTGTCTTAAGTAATCAAGTGCCTGGTGGCATGATTTCTAATTTATCTAATCAGCTTAAGGAGCAAGGCGCGCTTGATCGTATGAATGAAGTACTCCTTGAAATTCCTAAAGTTCGTGAAGATCTAGGTTATCCACCGCTGGTGACACCCACCTCTCAGATTGTAGGTACTCAAGCGGTCTTAAATGTTTTAACGGGTGCTCGATATAAATCGATTACTAACGAAGTGAAAAGTTATTTCATGGGTGAATATGGCAAAGCACCTGGAAAAGTAAATCAAAAAATTCAAATGATGGCTATCGGTGAAAAAAAACCACTGACATCTAGACCTGCCGATCTTTTGGAACCTGAACTTGCAAAGCTAAAAATTGAAGCAGAGCAAATTACAAAATCTGATGAAGATATTTTAACGTACGCTATGTTTCCTGATGTTGCTAAGATATTCTTGCAGGAAAGAAATGCAGGTAGCATTAAACCAGAACCCTTACTCCCGAAGGACAATGTATTTGCATCTGCCGAAAAATTCGCACCTAGTGAGTTTAACGTTACACTTCACGGGGAAACATTCAATATTAAATTAACTGGATCTGGTTATACCGGTGAAGCGAGACGGCCATTTTATGTATCCGTAGATGGAATTTCTGAAGAAGTGTTAGTGGAAACTTTACATGAAGTTGAAGTCACAAACGGAAAAAAATCTTCAAAAAAACAATCTCAAGAAACATCCAAGGTAGCAAAGCCTAGGCCTAATCATGAAGGCTGTATTGCTACAGCAATGCCTGGCACAATTATTGACGTGAAAGTTAAAATTGGTGACAGAGTTGAGGCTGGAGACAGTGTGATTGTGATTGAAGCTATGAAAATGGAAAATGAAATTCAATCCCCTACTTCAGGTATTGTGGTTGCGATTCATGTGGCAAAAGGTGAGTCTGTTTCACCAGATGAAACGCTACTTGAAATTCAACCTGAATCATAAAGAAACTGATGCATGTTAACGATTGTTTTGGCGTCATCATCGCCTTATAGAAGAGAATTACTATCAAGATTTAAATTACCATTTGATGTTTTTAGTCCTGATATTGATGAAACACCCCTTAAAGATGAAAAAGCAAAAGATATCTCCTTTAGGCTTGCACGAGAAAAAGCATTTAAAGTAGCGTCTCACTATGTAAATTCATTGATCATAGGTTCTGACCAAACTGCAGAATGTCAAAATCAAATTATTGAAAAACCAAACACCCATGAAAATGCTGTAAAACAACTCCAATTTTTAAGTGGAAAAATTGCAACTTTCTATACCTCTCTTTGTTTGTTGAATACAAAGACACAACAAGTTCAAGAATGTGTCGTTAATTTTGAAGTCAAATACAAAGAACTAAATCAAAAAATAATTGAATCTTATTTATTGAAAGAACAACCTTATAATTGCGTAGGCAGCGTTAAATCCGAAGGTCTTGGTATTACACTTCTTGAATATATTAAAGGCGAGGATCCAACAGCCCTGATAGGGCTTCCTCTCATTAAACTATCGCACATGCTTCAAAATGAAGGTGTGGCATTTTAATGACAGCTAAAGCAATCGGACATTTGTACCTCATTCCTGTTCCCATTGATCAAAATGCTAAAGAATCTGTTCTTTTAGAAAGTCATCGAAAAATTGTCGAAGGGCTAGATTATTTTGTTGTGGAAAATGAAAAAACAGCGCGATTTCACTTAGGCGCTCTTAATCTTAATAAGCCGATCAATCAATTGCATTTTGAAGTAATAGATCAAAACAAAACCCAAGAAGACATAGCGCGGTATTTAACGCCGCTTTTAGAAGGCTTTGATATCGGACTGCTTTCAGAGTCAGGCTGTCCGGCAGTAGCTGATCCTGGTTCTAAGATGGTTGCGTTGGCACATCAAAAAAATATTAGGGTCATACCTATGACAGGACCCTCTTCAATCATTTTAGCGCTTATGGCATCAGGCCTTAATGGGCAGCAATTTAAATTTCATGGCTACCTTCCTTCAGAGAAAGAAGACAGAATAAAAAAAATTATTGCAATTGAAAATGAGTCGAGCAAATATCACGAAACTCAGATTTTTATTGAAACACCCTACAGAAACCAGCATATTTTTAATGATTTGATAAGTAAATTGCAAGACAAAACAAAACTTTGTATTGCATTAGACATGTCATCAGAAAATGAATTTATTTTGACGAAAAATATAGCCGATTGGAAAAAAGAAACGACACCAGATTTAAAAAATAAGCCCTGTGTATTTTTACTACAAGGCTAACATTTCTTTTATAGGTGAGAAACTTTTGCGATGATACTCACAAAGACCTTCAGATTTAATCATTTCTATATGTAATTTTGTTGGGTAACCTTTATGCTTTTTGAATTGATAGCCAGGATAAATCTTATCAATCTCTATCATTTTAAGATCTCGTTCTGTTTTTGCAATAATTGAAGCGGCCGAAATTTCAGCAACTTTATCGTCACCTTTGACAATCGCCTCACATGGAAAATTTACTTGAGGGCAGAATAACCCATCTACCATGACTTTAATTGATCTATAGCCATTTAAACCTTCAATGGCTCTTTTCATAGCCAATAATGTTGCTTGGTGGATATTAATTTCATCAATTTCTGACGCACTGCATATACCTACAGACCAAGCTAAAGCATTTTTCTTTATATATATTGCAAGAGAATATCTTTTAGATTCAGATAGTTTTTTAGAGTCACGCAAACCTTCGGTATCAAAATCAGGACCTAAAATGACTGCAGCAGCATAAACTGGACCTGCCAAAGGACCTCTGCCCGCTTCATCTACACCACAAATTAAATTTACCTGCATTTATTTAATAAATTTTAAAATAATTTTATTCAAGCGGTATGATGTATTTTGCTTTAGCTGGTGATGTATTTTTGTAAATTGAATGTAAAGATTTTTTCTATAGGATGCATCTTTTAAAATTTCAACAGCTTTTGAAGTGATATTTTCTGGTGTAGCGTCATTTTGCAAAAGCTCAGGTACAAAAAATTTATTAAGAAGAATGTTTGGGAGGCTTACATATGGCAAATATCTCATACGTTTAAGAATTTGCCAGCTGATAGATGACATTTTATAAATGACTATCATAGGCTTTTTATAAAGCGCAGTTTCAAGAGTTGCAGTTCCAGATGCCACAATAACAAGATCAGCAGCATTAATTGCATCTGAGGCATGACCAATAAGAAGCTGGATATCTAATTCTGCATGCGTATTTTTAAATAAAGTTCTCGAAAAAATATTGTATGTTTCTCTAGTGGGTAGAGGCACTAAAAATTTTACATCACGTATTTTTTTTGAAAGTTCAATCGCTGAGTCGATAAGTAGTTGCGCATGCCATTTCACTTCCCCCTGCCTACTCCCAGGCAAAAGAGCTATGACCTTAGTAGCTTTAATAATTTTAAGTTTATTCTGTGCTTTCTTTTTATTTGGATGAAGTGGAATCATCTCAGCAAGCGGGTGCCCAACAAAACTCGCTTCAATATGAGCCTTTGCATAAATTTTTTTCTCAAAGGGAAATATTGTCAGCATATGATCTATCGATTTTTTAATCTTTCCAAGCCTATCTCCCCTCCATGCCCATATAGATGGACTGACGTAATGAATCACAGGAATGCCTTTTTTCTTTAGCTGCCTCTCAATCCAAAAATTAAAGTCTGGGGCATCAACACCAATAAACAAATCTGGTTTTGCATCGAGAATTTTTTTTAAAAGATTTTTTCTTAATTTTAAAAGGTGAAATAACTTTTTGAAGGCTTCAAAATAACCTCTTACTGAAAGCTCTTCCATTGGAAAATATAAGAGCGCCCCCTCTTTAACCATTTTTGGTCCAGCAATGCCTATGAATTTAAGATCGGAACGGGTTGATTTTAAAGACTTGATTAAATGACTTCCTAGCAAGTCTCCGGAAGATTCTCCGGCAACTATAGCAATCGTTTTCATAGTTAACGAATGATACCGCGGGTAGATTTAGCAATAAAATCGATATAAAGATTGAGAGCCTCAGCATCCTTACTTAGTAATTTAATTTTTTCTTGTGACTCTTTAAGAGACAGACCTTGGCGATATAAAACCTTATAGGCTTCTTTAATTTTGGCAATGATCTCTGGATCAAAACCTCTTCTTTTTAAGCCTTCTGTATTAATACCATTTGGTTTTGCATCATAGCCAGCTGCTATAACGTAAGGTGGAATGTCTTTAAAGACCACCGTGTTGACAGCTGTAATAATATGGCTACCAATCTTACAAAACTGATGTACAAGAGTAAATCCCCCTAAAATTGAATACTCATCAATTGATACGTGACCAGCAAGGGATGTATTATTTGCAAGTATGATTTGATTTTTAATATCACAATCATGGGCAATGTGAACATACGCCATAATCCAATTATCATTACCTATTTTTGTTATTCCCTGATCTTGAGCCGTACCTCTATTGAAAGTACAGAATTCTCTAATCGTATTATTATTACCAATCTCTAGGAATGTTTTTTCTTGGTTGTATTTTTTATCTTGCGGTGCTTCCCCGATAGAGCTGTAGTGGTAGATGTGATTATTTTTTCCAATTGTAGTATTCCCGGTAATGGTCACATGATTTCCAATGACTGAGCCCGCTCCAATTTTTACATCTGCATCAATAATAGAATACGGCCCAACTTTAACGCTGGAATCTAAACTAGCTTTGGAACTAACGATTGCGGTAGGATGAATCAAAATAATATTACAACTCTATAAATTTATTTTTTTTCGATAGGCTTTAAAATACACATCATGCTAGCTTCAGCCACGATTTCATCGTTAACCTTAGCGACTGCAATATATTTCCATATACCTTTTAAAATGCGATCTATTTTTACATGGATAATAAGTTGATCACCAGGGGAAACTGGTTTTTTGAACCGAGCACTATCTATTCCGGCAAAGTAGTAAACTGAATCATCTGATGGTTTTGTATCCATTGTTTTAAAAGATAAAATAGCTGCAGCTTGAGCCATTGCCTCTACAATTAAAACGCCAGGCATCACAGGATAGTATGGGAAGTGGCCTGGGAAAAATGGTTCATTAATTGAAACGTTTTTGATGGCGAAAATTTCTTTCCCGAGCTCCATTGAAATTACTCTATCAATAAGCACAAAGGGATATCTGTGCGGTAAGTGATTTAAAATTTCGTGAATGTCCATTGCAGTATTTTCAGCCATCTTTACTATTCCCATTATTTTAATCTTCTAATTTTTGCTGCAGTTTTAAGCCATGCTTCATGGTCTTGGAAAGGCATAAGCGCAGTATAAGTGCCGGAAGTTTTGATTGATCTTGTAATCATTGAGCCTGGTGAGATGGTCACATCATCTGTAATTGATAAGTGTCCTAAGATCATCGCAGCTCCCCCAATAGCACAATTTTTCCCGATTTTAGCACTGCCTGCAATACCGACACATCCTGCAATAATCGTATTTTCACCAATCATACAGTTGTGTCCAATCTGCACTAAATTATCAACTTTAACGCCGCTAGAGATAATAGTATCATCTAAAGCACCTCGATCTATGGTTGAATTTGAGCCAATATCAACGTTATCGCCTAAAATCACTCTTCCTATTTGAGGAATAGCTAACCACTTGCTATCGTCTTTTGCGTAACCAAACCCATCTGAACCAATCACGCAGCCAGCATAAAGGGTACAATTTTTACCGATAACTGTATTCGCCTTTATGACAACATGAGGATGAATAACTGAAGCTTTGCCAATTGCGCTATCAGCCTCAATCATAGAACCGGCATGAATAATAACACCATCATCAATAGAAACATTTTCATCAATAACAACATTGGGGCCAATGTATATATCCTGACCCAATTTGCAACTCGGATGAATGATTGCAGACTTATGAACTTCTTTTTTTAAAGATTTACTGGGATTCAGTAACTGAGATACTTTTGCAAAATATAAATATGGATTATCTATAACTATGGAGACGCCCGTACGAAAAGAAAGACTCTCTCTATTAACTATAACCACTGCTGCTTTTGTGGTTCTTAATAAATCTGAGTATCTTGGATTATTAAAAAAAGAAATTGAATTTTGATGGGCTGACTCTAAGGAAGCGACGGAATTAATAAGTATGTTTGAATCACCTATTAACTCGCCACCTAATTTTTTTACTAGATCACCAGATGTGATTGTTTGGGCCATAAGAACAATTTAGGCCAGCTATTATTTTTTACCCAATGATTTTAAGATCTTATCTGTAATATCAATTTTTTCACTGGCGTAAGCAACGCCATTATATAAAACAAGATCAAATCCTTCTGCTTTAGCGACAGAAGTGACAGCTTTATTAATCTGCTCTTGAAGGCCGCCAAGCTCTTCATTTCGTCTAATATTAATATCTTCTCTTAATTCACGTTCTTTACGTTGAACGTCTACGCGGAGTTGAGAAAGTGACTTTTCTTTACTGTCACGTTCAGATTCTTTCATTGTTAAAGCATCTTTAGAAAAAGAAGATTCTCTTTCTTTTAAAGATTTAACATCTGCCTTTAATTTATCTGTGCGTGAACTAAATTCTTTTTCTAATTTTTTGTTACTCTCAATCGTTTGTGGCGCTTCTTGTAAGATTTTATCGACTTGAACAAAACCCACTTTAAGATCGGCATAAACATTTAAACTTGCAAGAAACAAAGCTACAAAAGCTAAAAATTTATATTTCAATTACTTTCTCCTAAGATTTTTTAAGTTAACAATTTAAAACTGCTGGCCCATTTGGAACTGAAAGCTTTCAGTTCTATCAGTACTTTGGTTATTAAATGGTACAGCGTACACGAGTTTTAAAGGTCCAAACGGTGAGACCCATAACACTCCCATACCTGCCGAATATCTTATGGTAGATAAATTAATCGACTCATCATGCCCGTATACATTACCAGCATCTATAAAGGCACTCAAGCGAAATTGATTATTATTATTCTTGATAAATGGAACAGGCATAAATAATTCGGCGTTCGCAAGAATCTGTTTATTACCGCCTAAGAACATATTAGTTGTTGAAGTATTTGTCCCGCAAGAAGTATCACCTTGCAAACAAACTGGGCCTATTGAACCTTGTCTATATCCACGAACCGTATTTACACCACCTAAATAGAAGTTTTTGAAGAATGGGAATGTTTTTCCGCCATAACTATCCGCATAACCAAGTTGACCGTTCAACATAATTGTAAGGTCTTTACTTATGTCTTTATACCAACTCTCTTGCAAAGTAATTTTATACATCTGAATATCTAAGCCAGGGGTTGAAACTTCAGCATTTGCCCGTCTTAACTCACCTTTTCTAGGAAACAAAATATCATCACGACTATCTATCGCCCAGCCAATGTTTGCTGTTAATGAATTCATCGTACAACCAGTAGAGTTAGTTGTGTTAGTTACAGATGAACAATAATTAATATAGCGAGTAGGTGACCTATCTAATGCCAAATTACTTACTTCGGTATTATCAAGGGTTAAACCATATGAAATGGAATTTTTTTCACTAAGAGGTACGGTAAATCTAACGCCTGCACCAAAAGATGACGTGTTGTAAGTTACTAAATTTAAGGAGGAAGTATTAACATCACGTCTATAAATGTCATAACCAAGACTGATACCTTCAGGCGTATAAAATGGCTTTGTTACACTCAATGAATAGGTCTGGTTAATTTTACCTGTATTAACTTGTGCGGAGACTCGGTCGCCTGTTCCAAGGAAGTTGGCCTGAGTTACATTGAAGCTACCTACAACACCCTCACTACTACTTAATCCTGCGCCAAACATAATGCTGCCTGTATTTCTTTCGGTGACTTTAACTTTTAAATCAACCTGATCCGTGCTTCCAGGAACTGCTGGCGTTTCAATATTAACGTCTGAAAAGAACTGAGTTCTATTGAGCCTTACTTTAGACCGAGCAATTTTATCTGCTGCATACCAGCCAGATTCAACTTGTCTAAATTCGCGCCTAATAACGTCATCTCGGCTACGTTGATTGCCTTCAATGTCAATTCGTCTTACATAGACCTTTCTTCCAGGGTCTACAAAAAAAGTAAACGAAGCAGTGTGCTCTTCTTTATTAATTTCTGGAATCGCATTAACGTTTGAGAATGCAAAACCATCATTACCTAGACGTGCATTCATATCTTTAGTTGATTCAGTTATTTTTTCACGATTAAAAATATCATCTTTTTTAATTTTAATAAGACTTTGTAACTCACTCTCAGGTACTTGTTGAAGATCGCCTGCAAGTTTTACATCCGATACTTTGTACTTAGGACCTTCTGAAATATTAATCGTAATATAGACATCATCTTTATCAGGCGTAATAGAAACTTGTGTTGAGTCCACTGAGAATTCCAAATACCCGCGATTCATATAAAATGATTTTAATGTTTCTAGATCAGCTGTTAGTTTCTGTTTTGAATATTGGTCATCTTTATACCACCATGAGAGCCAATTAGTTGTTTGAAGCTGGAATTGAGATGTAATGTCTGATTTGCTATAAAGTTGATTTCCAACCACATTAATTTCTTTAATGCGGGAAACAATACCCTCTTCAATATCAAAACGAATTGCTACCCTGTTTCTTTCTAATGGAGAAGCGGAAGTTTTAACAGTGGCAGTGTATTTACCTTGAGCTAAATATTGCTTCTTAATTTCTTGCTCGGCAAATTCCAATTTAGATTTATCATAAATCTGCCCTTCGGCAAGACCTATGCCTTTCATACCTTCTTTTAGTTTATCAGACTGAAACGCTTTGTTGCCTGAAAATTGAATATCGGCAATGGATGGTCGCTCTTGAACGGTGATAAGAAGAATATTTTGATCAGACTCTACACGGACATCTTTAAAAAAACCTGTGCGATAAAGAGACTTAATAGCCTCGGACGCTTTATCTTCAGTCATCGTATCGCCTACTTGAACAGGCAGATAATTAAAAACTGTGCCAGGCTCGGTCCTTTGAAGGCCTTCAATTTTAATATCTTTGATGATGAAAGGTTCTATAGCAAAAGCTGCAATAGAGAGAGTGAGGAGCGAAATAAATAAAGCTAGTTTAGATCTTAGAGTCATTAGCTTCCTAATAGATATCGACAGGCGTCATTATACAACGCAATTCCAGTAAGTAAACCCAAAATTAACATCCCAACCCTTTGACTTATCATCATATTTTTGTCAGTTAATGGTTTGTTTCTTACAAATTCAATTAGATAATAAACTAAATAACCCCCATCCAGTAATGGGATAGGCAGTAGATTCAATATCCCAATATTTAAACTAATCAATCCAATAAATTGAATGTAAGGGAAAATACCCTCTACAAAGGAAGAAGACGCCATATGTGCAATGGCTAAAGGCCCACCCAAATCCTTTAAATCTGCTTTATAGGTAAATAAATTCTTGAATGTGGTTAATGTTAAATAAAAAAAGCTTTGTGTTTGGATCAGTGATTTCTGAATAGACTCAATAAAGGTTCGCTTTACTTGAACTAAATTGGATTTAATAATAGCTTCGTCATAACCCAACGCAACGCCAATTCTCTTTTTATCGACTTTACCTTCAAAAATATCTTTATCTATATGAATATATTGAATAATATTTTCTCTTTTTATAGATAAATCATAAGACTTTAACCAATGACTTTGGATATTGCCGACCAAATCTTGGATATTATTGACTGGAATTTGATCAATCATAAGGATTTGATCGCGTGGTTTGAGCCCTATTTTTTCAGCAATGCTTCCAGACTCTACCGACTGAAATAAAATAGGAACGCCATATGGAAAAGTTTTAATCTCCTCATGCCATGAGAAATTTTTAAGGCTTAATAGCTGCCCTTCTCGTTGAATGTTTAAATTTTTAAATTCTTGTTTATGGGATCTCAAATAAATTTCCAAGTCACCTAAAGATTTTATTTTCTCGTTATCAATTGAGACAATTTCGTCACCTGCTCTTAAGCCTTTTTTGTAAGGTTGGCTCGTCATTGCCACATCGGTAATCAATGGTTTAATTTGAGACGACCCATGCATGAAAATAAAGCAAAATATGCAAATACCCAGAATAATGTTAATGAGCGGTCCCGCTGCGACAATTAGAAAGCGCTTGAATAAGGGCTGTCGATTAAATGCCCTTTTAAGATCGCTTTTTTTAAAGTTTTCTTTTTCATCAGCCTGACTTTCATCCAAAAGCTTTACATAGCCTCCTAGAGGTATTGAGGATATAACAAATGTGGTTTGATCTTTTCCAAAAAGGAAGGTGAAAAGAGGCCTGCCAAATCCAATTGAGAATTTTAAAACTTTCACATTGCACCATCGAGCCATTTGATAATGACCAAACTCGTGGATACCTACAACAATACTAATCGTGAGAATAAAGACTAAAAGGATTGTCATGAAGTTATGTTATGGCTATTAATCCATGAAAGCGCGAGTTGGCGGGTCTTACTATCGACTTCCAAAACTGTTTCAATAGAGTCTAAGGGTTGGGGTTTCATGGTGCTCATGCAAAACTCAATGAGTTCCGCAATCTGATTGAATGTAATCGATTCAACTAAAAAAGCATCTACAGCGACTTCATTTGCAGCATTAAGAATTGTTGGAGCACTTTGGCCCATGAGCAAAGCTTTATAAGCCAATCCGAGACATGGGAATTTATCTAAATCAGGCGCTTCAAAATCAAGTCTTTTCGTTTTTATAAGATCAAGGCCCGAGACTCCAGATTCAATTCTTTCTGGATGACTTAGCGCATAAGCAATAGGGGTTCTCATATCGGGATTTCCCAGCTGAGCTAAGGTGCTTCCATCAATATACTCGACGAGAGAATGAATAATACTTTGGGGGTGGATAACCACTTCAATATCACATGCTGGGATATCAAACAACCAACATGCTTCAATAACCTCCAAGCCCTTGTTCATCATGGTTGCAGAATCAATTGTAATCTTTTTCCCCATTAGCCAATTAGGGTGTTTTAAAGCTTCTTTTGGTGTTACATACTTAAGCTCTTCTTTAGAGGAAGTCCTAAATGGCCCACCCGATGCGGTCAATAGGATTTTTCTAATACCATTTGACTTGTAATTCATTTTTTTACTTTGCGGAAGCACTTGCAGAATCGCATTGTGCTCACTGTCAATAGGAATCAAAATTGCATTAGATTTTTTTACGGCTTTAACAAATAACTCCCCCGCCATCACAAGCGTTTCTTTATTTGCTAATAAAATCTTTTTGCCACTATTTACAGCAGCCATGGTGGGCTTAAGCCCTGCCGCTCCTACGATAGCTGAAATTACAGTGGCTGTATCTTTGTGAGAAGCAAGCCAATCCAAAGATTTTTCGTCATCTAAAACGATAGTTTTTAAATTTAATGCGAGAAGATTTTTCTGTAATTGTTGATTAGCATCTTGATTTAAAGCAATAACAAATTCAGGCTCAAAATCCACACACTGTTGTGTCAATAAATCAACATTCTTATTTGCTGTCAGTGCAAAAACTTTATATTTTTCTTTGTGAAGTTTTATGACTTCAAGTGCATTACAACCAATACTTCCCGTCGAACCTAAGATAACAATCTTTTCCACTTAAATTATTTTTCCAAAAAAAGAAGGTGAAATAAGTATTAGGGTTGCAAAAGGGAGGCCAGAGCAAAGGCTATCGATGCGATCAAGCACACCACCATGACCAGGGATTAAATCACCACTATCTTTAACTTTAGCCATTCTTTTAATATAAGACTCAAAGAGATCGCCTTCAACACTTAATACCAAAACTAAATTAAAAAATAAGATGGATAAATAAGAGTCTATAAATTTAAAATAAACCATGGCAATGGAAAATAAAGTGACAACTAAGATAGCCCCTATAAAGCCTTCCCAGGTTTTACCTGGGCTGATCGATGGAGCAAGCTTTCTTTTTCCAAATTGCTTACCAAAGAAATAAGCTCCTGAATCTGCAAGCCAAATTGAAGTTAACACAAGAAGAACAATCCACGGCCCTAGGCTGATTAAATAATTAAATGAAATAATAAGTGGTATGACAAGAAGCCATCCAATAAGTGAGCCTAAGAGAAAGTTTTTTAACTTAGGATTGAAAATTAAGAATAAAGGAGCTACAGAAACCCAAAAAATAGATGACAACAAAAGTATTAATCGGCCACTATCATCTCCTGAATAACTTTCTATAAAATAAATTAATATGAAGGAAGTAATTAAAAAAATATTTTTTTGTTGGGTGTTAAATTTTAAAAGTTTTGACCATTCATAAAGGGCCAAAAGTGAAGATAGATAGATAATAAAAGGGAAAAATTTTCCAGAAAATAGAAATAAGGAAGATAAAAAAATTATCAGCATAATAAACGCGGAAAAAATTCTAGGCATTAACATTTACAACTGCTCACTGGTCTTGCCATATCGACGTTCTCTTTTTTGGAACTCAAAGAGTGCTGCCATAAAGGCTTTTTCATTAAAATCGGGCCACAATTTTTCTGTGAAATAAAGTTCGGTATAGGAAAATTGCCAGATCAAGAAATTACTAATCCGTTTTTCTCCACCTGTCCTTATTAAAAGATCTGGATCTGGAGCAAAATTTAAAGAAAGGTTTTGAATAAGATTTTTTTGAGTGAATATTTTTTTGAAATGATTTTGCTTTCTATATTCATTCACTGCATTCACAATATCCCATCTTCCGCCATAATTAATTGCAATACTCAATGTAAGTCCAGTATTTTTTTCAGTAAGTTTCTCAAGACTACTTATTTTGTCATTGAGCTTCTTTGGAAAAGGTTTGCGGTCCCCAATTAGTTTAAAACGAATATTATTTTTAATCAAAGCTGATGATTCTTTTTTAATTGAATCCTGAAATAAAGACATTAAAAATTTAACTTCCTGAGAAGGTCTTAGCCAATTTTCAGTACTAAAAGCAAATAATGTAAGAAAGGGAATGTTTAACTTTTGACATTGAGTGATGACAGTTTTGACTGACTCCAAGCCTTTTCTATGTCCAGAAATACGCGGCATGAGACGTTTCTTCGCCCACCTACCGTTCCCATCCATAATAATAGCGATGTGTTTAGGTTTTTCTGATAATGCCTCTTGCGCTGGTGCTGAACGAAAAAAATTAAACACTAAATCGCTAGTAATTCAGATTCTTTTAACTGAAGAAGCTTATCGATTTCAGCGATAAATTTATCCGTAATCTTTTGAACCTCTTCTTGTGATCTGCGTTCATCATCTTCGCTAATTTCTTTTTCTTTGAGAGATTTTTTTAATGAATCGTTTGCATCACGCCTAATATTTCGCATCGCTACTTTTGCTGATTCAGCCTCTGTCCGCACGACTTTTATAAGATCTTTTCTTCGCTCCTCAGTAAGTGATGGCATTGGGACACGAATAAGATCACCTGATGTCGCTGGATTTAAACCAAGATCACTATCACGGATTGCTTTTTCAATTTTGGCAACCATATTTTTTTCATAAGGCTGCACATTGATTGTTTTTGCATCACCTAGATTAACTCCAGCTACCTGATTAATAGGCACCATAGATCCATAATATTCAATAAAAATGTGATCTAGGAGTCCTGTATGCGCTCTACCTGTTCTAATTTTTGCTAGATCAGATTTGTAAGAGTCTAGTGATTTTTGCATTTTTTCACTTACATTTATTTTGATTGCTTCAGTCATTACATTCCTCTTTAATCAATGAACATTTGGCATCACAAGCGTGCCTTCATTTTGCCCTAATAAAATATTTTTAAATGCTCCGGATTTGAATATATTGAACACTGCGATAGGCAACTGTTGGTCTCGACATAATGTAAGTGCAGTAGCATCCATCACTTTCAAATCTTTTTGAATGGCCTCATCAAAACTTATAACTTCATAACGCTTTGCATTTGGATTTTTTTTCGGGTCTTCCGAATAAATGCCATCTACTTTGGTAGCTTTTATCATAATATCTGCATTCATCTCAACGCCACGAAGGGCTGCTGCAGTATCGGTTGTAAAAAATGGGTTGCCAGTTCCAGCAGCAAATATAACTACCTTACCTTCTTCTAAATAACGCATTGCTTTACCTCGGATATAGGGCTCAACAACCTGCTCTATATTGAGCGCTGACTGAACGCGAGCTACAATTCCTGCATGCTTCATGGCATCTTGAAGGGCCAAGGCATTCATCACTGTTGCCATCATACCCATATAATCAGCAGTCGCTCTATCCATGCCGGTAGCTCCTAGTGCAACACCCCTAAATATATTTCCGCCGCCGATCACAATACCTATTTGAACATTTAAATCGAGCGCCTCTTGAATTTCTTGCACAATATTTGAGATAGTATGCTGATTGATACCAAATGGATCGTCACCCATAAGGGCTTCACCTGAAATTTTTAAGAGAACTCTTTTGTATGCTGATCGTGTCATAATTTTCTTAAAGTTTAACGTATTTTTAAACTAGAGGACATAAAAAAAGGATTGTATAAAACATACAATCCTTTATTCATTGCTATTGAATTAAACCTTAGCTGCTGCTGCAACCTCTGCGGCATAATCTACAACTGCTTTTTCTATACCCTCACCTACAGAATAAATACTAAATGCGTTAATGGTCGCATTATTAGTCTTTAATAATTGCTCAATAGTGACCTTATCGTCTTTTACGAAAGGTTGGTTTAATAAAGTAACTTCTTTAAGGAATTTTTGAACGGTACCTTCTGCGATTTTTTCCAACATAGCTTCGGGCTTGCCAGCTTCTTTTGCCTTTTCAATAGCGACGCGTTTTTCAACCTCTATCAATTGGGGATCAATACCTGATGCATTAAGGGCTTTAGGTTTGTTTGCCGCAATATGCATAGCTAAGTCTTTTCCTAAGACATCGTTACCACCTTGAAGATCCAGAAGTACACCAATTCTTCCGCTATGCACATAACTTGTAATTTGACCAGTCGTTTGATAACGAACAAATCGACGTGGCGTGATGTTTTCACCAACTTTACCTACAAGTTGAGCTCTGACCTCTTCAGCATTGCCTAAGGACATAGTTAAGCTTGTTAAAGCTTCAATATTGGCTGGATTTTTTTCATTAATAGCATTTATAAGATCATGCGTATATTTTAAAAAATCTTCATTTTTTGCACAAAAATCTGTCTCTGAATTTACTTCAAGAAGTGTTCCTGTTTTGCCATCCTTTGCTACAAAAGCAACTACAATACCTTCAGCAGCCAATCTTCCAGCAGCTTTGCTAGCTTTATTTCCAAAGCGGACTCTTAAAATCTCTTCAGCACGCGCACTGTCACCATCAGCTTCCGTCAGTGCTTTTTTACAATCCATCATAGGTGCGTCTGTTCGATCACGAAGATCTTTGACCATACTTGCGGTTATTTCTGCCAATTTAATTACTCCTTAAATTCTGTATGAATAAACTTAATTATTAAAAAAGGGGCATGAAGCCCCTTTTAAAAGATTGTCTAACAATTACTCAGCAACTGCCTCGGTCACTTCTACAAATTCTTCTTCTTCTGATACTGACTTAGCAAGCTCGTTTAATGCCTGACTTTTACCTTCTAAAACCGCATCAGCCATGCCTCTTGCATAAAGTCTAATCGCTCTAGAAGAGTCGTCGTTACCTGGAATGACATATGAAATATCATCAGGTGAATTATTAGTGTCTACAACACCAATAATAGGTATGCCCAGCTTATTCGCTTCAACCACAGCACCGCTTTCATGGCCTACGTCAATAATAAAGATCGCATCAGGAAGTGCAGTCATATCCTTAATGCCGCCGATCGAGCGTTGTAATTTTTCATAGTCACGCTTATAACCTAATGCTTCTTTTTTATTAAACTTAAGCAAGCTTCCGTCTTCAAGCATTGCTTCGTAATCATTAAGACGCTTAATAGATTGTCTGACTGTTTTAAAATTTGTGAGCATACCGCCTAACCAGCGATGATTTACGTAAGAAACACCTGCACGGGAAGCTTCTTCTTTAAGAATTTCTCGAGCTTGTCTTTTAGTGCCTACAAAAAGAATACGTCCTTTGTTTGCAGCAAGAGTTCGAATGTATTTCAAAGCCTCTTGAAACATTGGTAATGTTTTTTCTAGGTTAACAATATGAATTTTATTTCTATCACCAAAAATGTATGGTGCCATTCTTGGATTCCAGTAACGAGTTTGATGGCCAAAATGGACCCCCGCTTCTAACATTTGACGCATAGTAACTGACATAATTGACTCCGTTGTTATGGGTTAAAAAAACATCACCTAATTACATCTATTTTCATAGACACCCTAACGTTAGGTAATGCAAAATTATTTCCTCAAAAACCTTGAAGAAGCGCGCTATAATAGCACAATAAACAAGTTCAAATGTAATCTAAACGCAGTAATCATGACAATACACATCAAAAATTCCCAAGAAATCGAAAAAATGCGTATTGCTGGTGCGTTAGCATCACAAGTTCTTGATTATATTACGCCTTTTGTTAACCCTGGTATTACCACTGAAGAAATTGACAGGCTTTGTCATGACTTTATGGTCAATGTACAAAAAACGATCCCTGCCCCATTAAATTACGCACCAGATGGACACACCCCGTATCCAAAATCTATTTGCACTTCTATTAATCATCAAATTTGCCATGGTGTCCCGGGCCCAAAGGCACTTAAGGATGGAGATATTGTAAATATAGATATTACGGTTATTAAAGACGGCTTCCATGGCGATACAAGTCGTATGTTTCTCTTGGGAGATACTTCAATCCAAGCTAAGCGTTTATGTAAAATGACTTACGAAGCGATGTGGTTAGGTATTCAGCAAGTTAAACCAGGTGCAAAATTAGGTGATATTGGATTTGTCATTCAAGATTTTGCTGAAAAAAATGGATTTAGTGTGGTGCGAGAATTTTGTGGTCATGGCATTGGAAAACGCTTTCATGAGGAGCCTCAAGTTCTTCATTATGGCAAGCCAGGCACAGGACTAACTCTCGAAGCAGGATTGATTTTTACTATCGAGCCTATGATTAATGCAGGAAAAAGAGATATTAAACAAATGCCCGATGGTTGGACCATTGTCACCAAAGATCGAAGCCTATCTGCACAATGGGAACATACAATATTAGTTACTGAAACTGGCTATGAGGTCCTTACAGTTTCTGAAAAAACACCCGCTCCTCCAGCATTTGCTAATTAAATCTTGATTCAAAAAGAAATACTCAGCTTTAAAAAAGAATTGGCTTTAAATGAGTTAAATCTCATTAAAATATTCTTAAAAAAAAGAGATGGTCTATCCTACCTCCAAAATCACTCACAACTTATTGATAAAACTTTAAGTAAAGTTTGGCAAGATCTTCAATTCGGCAATACCGCATCTCTCATTGCTTGCGGAGGTTATGGTCGCCAAGAACTTTTCCCATATTCTGACGTAGATTTACTAATACTAATCCCAAAGAGTCGCAACAAACAACTAAGTCAGAAAATTGAACAGTTTATTAGTTTGATATGGGATCTTGGTTTAAGGATCGGTCACAGCGTTAGAAATATTAACGAAACCAAAATTGAAATTAAAAGGGACATTACAGTACAAACAAACCTTTTAGAAAGCAGGTACCTTAATGGCGATAAAGTTCTTTATAAAAACTTACAAAAGATTATAAATGACACACTTATTCCTGAACATTTTTATCAAGGCAAGTTAAAAGAACAGGACCGTCGCCATCAAAAATATAATCAATCTGCATACCAGTTAGAACCAAACATAAAAGAAAGTCCTGGAGGCCTAAGGGATCTTCAGATGATTCGATGGATAGGCAAAAGCTGTTCTAAAAGATTTACACCAGAAAAGTTAAATCAAAAAAAATATCTTGATAAGAAAAATTATCAGAAACTTATTAAAACCGATATCTTTTTTAAGAATTTGAGAATCCTTCTTCATGTCACTGCAAAACAAAGTGAAGATAGGCTGCTTTTTGATTACCAAAATGAGTTGGCATTGCTATTGAAATATAAAAAAACTACTCATAAGAAGAGAAGTGAACTATTTATGAAGGATGTTTATGAGGCAATTAATTTTACAACTTTCATTAACGAAGTGCTCTTAAAAAAACTTAATCCAAAAGATGCTAAGAACGCAACTACAATTACTGATAGTAGATTATTAATTATAAAAGATGATTATCTTGAAATAAATCCCACATTTCAAAATAAAGATATAACGCCATATATTTTTGATGTATTCATCATCTTTCAAAAATATAAACTCCTGAAATCATTAGGTCCGAACCTTCTCTGCATCCTCAGCGATGCAGCAAATAAAATAAACCAAGCATTTCGAAAAGATAAGACTCAGCAAGAAAAGTTTTTATCCATCCTAAAGTCAAACGATAAGGTCAACCGATCGCTTCGAATCATGAATAAATGCAATCTAATTGGCGCATATATTCCTGCATTTGGAAAAATAGTCAGTCAAATGCAGCATGATTTATTCCATATTTATACTGTTGATGAACATATCCTCAATGTCATTCAAAATTTAAGAAGGTTCGCAAAAGATGAGTTGAAACATGAGTTTCCCGATTGCTATGATTTACTTAAAAATTACCCGCATAAACATATTCTTTACCTTGCTGCGCTATTTCATGATATTGCAAAAGGAAGAGGTGGGGACCATTCCGTACTTGGGGCTAAAGATGTTAGTGAATTTTCAAAACTTAATCATTTGCCAATACATGATGAGGCGCTCATCGAATGGTTAGTCAAATCACATCTAATGATGTCTCACACAGCGCAAAAATTAGATTTGTCAGATCCGAGAGTTATTGAAGAATTTGCAAGAAAAGTTGTCAATAAAGAAAATTTAACTTCACTTTATCTATTAACAGTTGCCGATATAAGAGCCACCAGCCCGCATGTTTGGAACCAGTGGAAAGCCACCCTTCTAAAAAATCTTTTTAAATATACGCTCAATTATCTAGAACATGACAACTTATCCCATGAAGATTCAATCGTAAAACGGAAGGAAAAAGCAGCTTTAATACTCAATACATATAATATCAATGATCATCACTACAAAGGGCTTTGGGAGAGTTTTGGTGGGAACTATTTTTATAAATATACAGAAGAAGAAATTGCATGGCAAACGAGGCTATTGTTTACTCATGCGACACCAAAAAAACCTATCATACGCGTTAGACATCGCTCAAATGGCGAAGGTATTGAGGTTCTTATTTATCAAAAAAATACAATGCATATTTTTAACAAGACCTGCAATTTTTTTGACGAAATCGGATATAACATAGTAGCAGCAAAGATATTCACAACCCAGCATAATTATGCCCTCAATCTTTTCGATTTGCTTGATGCGAATCCAAAAAATGTAAGTTACGAAGGCTTATTTAAATTTATAGAAAAAGAATTAATAAGTCGATTAGAAAATAGCAAAGAAACTAAACCAACAAAACTTTCGGAAAGAAGTCGACAAGCAACACACCACACTTTTGATACAAAAATTTCGATTTCTCAAGTTGAACAGTCCCCTAATTACCAGTTGGATATTATTACAGATGATAGGAGTGGACTTTTGAGCCTAATATCTGACCAATTATCAAAAGAAGATATATCTATCAATCAAGCAAAAATAAACACACTGGGATCGCGAGCTGAAGATACATTCTTAGTCGCATACAAAAATAACTTGAAAATGAATCAAAATAAGATAAATGATTTAGTTGAAAAATTAAAAGCTGTCATAGCGTGAGATCTCAATCACGTATAATCCAATTTCTACATACGATATTGTCATATGAAAATAGCAATTATTAGACGAAAGTTTACAGCCTTTGGTGGTGCAGAAAATTTTATCCTGAGAGCATCGTCTGGTTTAAGTCAGCTTGGCATTAATTTTTTTATTATTTCAGAGCTTTGGAAGCGAAATTCCCATAACTCAAAAAATATTCATTGGGTAGAAGCCAAGTCCCATGGATTTTTTCGATTCACTAAATTTATAAGATTCCAAAAATCAGTTAGAAAAATTATTGCTCTGAATAATTTCGACCTCATTCAGTCTCACGAAAGACTCACAGGGGTCGATATATATAGATTAGGGGATGGCATTCATTCAGCTTGGATCGATAGATTAAAAGAAATTAGCCCTTGGTATAAAAAAGCATGGCTTTCCATAGACCCCTACCATCAAAAAATTATTCGTATCGAAAAAGAGATGTCCGAAGACGAAAATCTTTTTTATGTCGCAAATAGTGATCTTGTTAAAAAAGAATTATATAAGTACTACAAAGTACCGGAATCACGTATTAAAGTGATTGAAAATGGTATTGATACAAGGTCATTTCACCCCGCATCGGCTTCAAAGAAAGAAGCATCTAAAAAACAATTGGCGCTTAACCCCAAATTTCCTGTAGTACTTTTTGTCGGCTCAGGTTTTGAAAGAAAGGGTGCTTTTGAAATTGTTGAAGCCATTAAATTACTGCCAAAATTTCAAGCCATCATTGTTGGGCAAGATAAGAAAATAGATCAATTAAGAGACCTAGCTCACGGCCATAACATTCTTGTAACTGGGCCCCAAGATAATATCCAAAAATACTTAGATGCAGCAGATATGTTTTGCCTGCCCTCTCTTTATGACAGTCTTCCTAATGCAGCTCTTGAGGCGCTATGTTGCGGACTACCCATTGTATTAACAAAAGATGTTGGCTTAGCTCCTCACATTAAAAAGAATCTTGCTGGTGTCATTTGTAAGAAAGATAAACTCAGTATTGCTGATGCTTTAGTTAAAGCATGGGAAAAAAGAAAATTATTTTCAAAAAATGCTTTAAAAGCCGCTAAAGCATTTGAAATAAAAAGTAAAAACAAAGAATGGTTTCATTTATACAATGAATTGTTAAAAAATAAAAAAATTAAAGTTTTACATACAGAATCCTCCTTAGGCTGGGGTGGTCAAGAAATTCGAGTGCTTACAGAAGCAAAGATATATTCTAAATATGGACATGAAGTCATTGTCGCGGCAGATAAAACTAGCATGATTGCAAAACGAGCTCACCTTTACGGTGTAAGGTGTGATGGTATTAATCTTCAAAAAAAGCGGCTTGCTGATTTGTTCTCTTTAAGAAAGCTTATCAAGGATGTTAGGCCAGATGTTATTTCTTGCCATTCAAGCACTGATCACTGGCTTTCAGCTTTAGCTCGATTAACCTTAAATATAAAACCTGCAATTGTAAGAACGAGACATATAAGTACTCATGTGCATAGAAAGCTATCTTCCAAATGGCTTTATAACAATGGTTGTGAATCGATCATGACAACGAGCGAGTCTATCAAAGATGATTTAACTCGAGATAAGTTTGTTCGCACCCCTGCCACCTCTGTCCCTACAGGTATTGATACTGATGTATTTGTGCCTGGAAATAAATTAAAACAAAGAAAGTTACTAAAACTTCCGCAAAAACATTTCATCTTTGGTATTGCGGCAACATTACGGTCATGGAAGGGACACAGCGATTTAATAGAAGCTTTCAATCTATTAAAAAATCCATTGTGTACGTTAATCATCATAGGTGATGGTCCACAAATGGAAAATTGTAAAAAATTAGCTAAAAATTCTTCTTACCCTGAGAATATAAAATTTATTGGTGATCTACAAAATATCGTACCTTACTTACAAGGAATGGATTGTTTTGTGTTGCCAAGTTATGCAAATGAAGGTGTTCCTCAAGCATTGTTACAAGCAATGTCTGTTGGACTTTCGATTATTAGCTGTCCTGTCGGAGGCATCCCAGAAACTCTTAGGAACTATAAAAGAGCTATATTAACAAAACCTAAGAGTCCAGAGCTCTTATCAAAAGCAATGTTAAAGATTATGAAAACTACCAATACAAACCAATTCAAAAATATACACAGGCCTTTTACGCTAGATATTATGTATAAATCATCTCTGGCAGTTTATGATAAAGCTATTAAGAGCAGATTTGAAGTGAATTAGGTTGTATTAAATAGCGGAAGATGATTTCTGCTAACTAAGAATTTTGAACATTAAGGAGTGCTATTATTTTGAAGCCTCAATTGCTTGTTCAACATCTGCAATGATGTCATCAATATGCTCAATACCCACTGAAATTCTTATCAAATCTTCACTAACACCGGCCAAAACTTTTTGTTCTGGGGTTAATTGTCTATGTAAGGTTGATGCTGGGTGGCATGCGAGTGATTTAGCATCCCCCATACTCAGCACCCTCAAGATTATTTGAAGTGCGTCAATAAATCTAGCTGCTGCTTCACTTCCGCCCTTAATACCAAAACTGATGATGCCTGAGGCCTGGCCATTGGTTATTTTTTTACAAACATCATGATATTTATCGTTAGGCAGCGCAGCATAATTTACCCATTCCACTCGTTCGTGGTTTTTTAGGTATGTGGCTAACGCAAGAGCATTTTGGCAATGTCGCTCCATCCTTACACCCAATGATTCAAGCCCTAGCATAATTAAAAAAGCACTATGGGGTGACAAGCAGGCTCCTGACTCTCTTAAAGGTACAACCCGGCAACAAGCAATAAACGCAGCGGGGCCAAAATGTTCCGTATATACAACTCCATGGTAAGACGGATCTGGTTCATTAAGCATTGGATATTTCTTTGCCTCTTTAACCCAATCAAATTTTCCAGAATCAACAATGATTCCACCAATCGTCGCCCCATGACCATCTATATATTTTGTAAGGGAGTGAATAACAATATCTGCTCCAAAATCAATAGGCCTGCATAGATAGGGTGTGGCTACAGTATTATCGACAATCAAAGGGATGCCATGTTTATGCGCAATTTCTGCAAACTTCTTTAGATCAATAATATTGCCTAAAGGATTGCCAATTGATTCGCAATAAATAGCCTTAGTATTTTCATCTATTGCCTCATCCAAGCCCTTAAAATCTGCCCCATCAACCATTTTCACAGTAATACCCTGCTTAGGAAAACTATGCATAAAACAGTTATATGTTCCCCCGTATAGTTGATTGGTACTCACAATATTATCCCCAGATCTTGCAATACACTGGATAGCATAAGTGATTGCAGCCATACCAGAAGCTAGAGACAGCGCTCCAATACCCCCTTCCATTGCCGCGACTCTTTTCTCAAGTACATCATTCGTAGGATTACCTATTCTTGAATAAATATTTCCTTCGACCTTAAGGTCAAACAAGTCTGCGCCATGCTGCGTATCGTCAATGGTGAACCCTGAGGTTTGATAGATTGGGGTGTTTGCTGATTTTTGGTCATTTTTATCTCAATCATAACCATGATGTAGCGCTATTGTTTCAAGTTTCATAAGTGTATCCATTTAACTATCATTTAAAATCTAATGCTCCATCATTAATTCTTGTCAACTTAAAAATTAGATACTCTAAGTAGTAATTTGCGTTATAAAATTTATAAGTTCGACTAGGAAATTTATCTACTGATCGTAATACATAATTTGCTTCTATTGATGGCTTTGATTCTTTACCTAAATATTTAGGAGTGCAACTCATTAATCTTTTTTTCTCCATATACTTGAGTGTTCGGCAAATACGCTGACTCACTATTTCGCATCTAGCAGTCCAGCTAAAATTGATATATCCTGTATGTGCAAAAAGGTTTGGTATCCCACTAAACATCATCCCTCTGTACCAACTTGTATCATTCATACGTATTTTTTTGTCGTTCACTAAGATATCAATTCCACCTAGCAATTGCGCGTTTAGACCTGTGGCCATGATGGCAAGATCACATTCAATCACTTTTCCATTTTTTAACTTAATACCATTTTTTTCGAAATTACTAATTTCTTGGTGTTCTACAGATACCTTACTTAACTTTACGGCATCAAAGTAATCGTTATCTAAGCTACAAGCAGGACGTTGATCCCAGAAATCATAAGAAGGTATGTTAGTGCTATTGTAATAAGGGTAGCGAGCTATAATCTTTTTTTTATATAATTTTTTAAAAAACCTACTAGAAAAATAATCTATTAAGGTTTCGAATGATTTATAAATGCGTATTGATTTTTCCTTACCATCTACGTTTACAATCCACGCAGCACTTCGTTGTATCAGTGTTATCTTCCTAGCTTCTTTTATAATTGCCGGTGCCATAGTCACAGCCGTACACCCGCTTCCAATAATAGCTACACTCTTATCTTTAAACTCTACATCTCCCCAATCTTGAGTATGTACAATCTCTCCTTGGTATTTGTTTTCATCTTTAAACTTGGGAAAATTAGGGTTTGTATAATCACGCGAACCAGTGCAGCAGATAACATATTTACTGGTGAAATCTTTACGGCTGGTTCTAGCTGTCCATTGGTTATCACTCCAGGATAAAGATGCAACCTTTGTATCAAATAATATGTGCTCTCTGATATTAAACTTTTTTGCGGTATCAGTTAAATAGTCTTTGATGTCTCTTCCTACGGCTATTATTGATCCCAGCCAAGGATTAAAGCTGAATCCATAGTTATACATATCAGTGTCTGAACGAACCCCTGGGAACCTCATCTGATCCCAAGTTCCACCCAGATCACTTCTTGCTTCTATAATTACATAAGTAAGATTAGGGAAGTTTTTTTGTAAGTAGTATGCTGATGTTATTCCAGCTATTCCAGAACCAATAATAACTACATCTATTTTTTTCATCTTCAACCAATCAATTTTTACTATGAATGCAAAACGGGCATAGTTACTTTTTTAATATACTATCATAACAGCTGTGTGACAAGTTCGATAGATGTTACTTCAGTATGCTACAGGTAGAATGTAATTGATAACTAGAAGATTCTTAATCATTTACCAATAGTACGGGGCCGCGCAGAATAAGAATAAAGATGTATGGCGGAAGAGGTGAGATTCGAACTCACGGAGGGAATGAACCCTCGACGGTTTTCAAGACCGCTGCCTTAAACCGCTCAGCCACTCTTCCGGAGCGAGAATTCTATCATAACCTTTAATCATCTTGAAGGTTTGAATCGGGGAATAAAACGTCAGAGAATCCAAAATTACTCAAATCTTCAATTCTCATTGGATATAGAACACCATCTAGATGATCACATTCATGCTGCACAACTCGCGCATGAAAGTCACTCACAGTGCGATCAATTGGATTGTGATTCAAATCATAACCTTGATAGCGGAGTTTTTTAAATCTTGGCACTAACCCTCTCATGCCGGGAACGGAAAGACATCCTTCCCAACCCTCTTCCGTTTGATCATCGAGCAACGTAAGTTCTGGATTAATTAAAATTGTATAAGGTACCTCTTCCGCATCTGGGTACCTTGGTGTTTTTTCTACGCCAAAAATAACAACCCTTAAGCTAATACCTATTTGCGGTGCTGCAAGACCTGCTCCATTTAAAGCATGCATCGTATCTTGCATATCCTCAATGAGATCTCTTAAAGCTTGGCTTTTAAAATCATGAACCGGCTCTGCAACGTTTAAGAGCAACGGATCCCCCATTTTTAATACCTGTCTAATAGCCATTTAATTTTTTAAAACGACTTCTTGAATCAACTTAACCACATCCGTCATCATTAAACGGCAAACATCATTATCACAAAGCTCATTAATGCTAGAGAATGAAATAGCGTCTTTACTCTGCCCTCTTCCCGCGGCGTGATTCACCATAGGACATATAGCCGCATAAGCCATATTGAGTTCTTTTGCTAGAACAGCTTCTGGCATTCCAGTCATGCCGACTATAGTTACTCCATCCTTCTCAAAGCGATTAATTTCAGCGGCTGTTTCTAATCTTGGGCCCTGAACAGCGGCATATACGCCATCAGCTATTAATGTATTTAAAGAAGATTGAGCGATATTAATAATAACTTTTCTCAAAGGTTCATCATAAGGATAAGTAAAATCAATATGCTTTACTGGCATTTCAGCGCCATCAAAATAAGTATTTTTTCTTCCATAAGTGTAATCAATGATCTGATTGGGAATACAGACAGTCCCAGGCTTTACTTTATCGTCAATCACACCAACTGTTGCTACTGAAATTATCTTTGTAACACCGACTGATTGTAATGCCCATATATTGGCGCGATAATTAATTTCATGAGGTGGAATTGTATGCCCCGAACCATGGCGAGCTAGGAAAACAACATTTTTACCTGACAAAGTTCCAAAAATAAGTGGTTGAGATGGCTCTCCGTAGGGGGTTCTGATAAGCTCGCGCTTTACAACTTTTAGCTCTTGGATTGAAGCCAAGCCAGTACCACCTATAATACCGAACATGAATCTCACCTTGCCTATTAAAGATTTCTATTCTATAACATACTAGAGTTATGAAGCCGACACAATCCATAATCAGCCGTTACAAAATCGCTCAATCAAAAAACCATTATGAAAATTTTACCGTAGGAACTTTGTTACTAGGAAAAGATTTACGAGAAGCAATCATCACTTTATATGCTTTTGCTAGACTTGGTGACGATATTGCCGATGAAGGAAATAAGTCAAAACAACAACGCACTAAAGAGATTCGATACCTCAATAATCATCTTAAAAAAATTGAATTTAACCAAAAAATTAACGACGGGTATTTTAAAATATTACAAAAATTATATATAAAATATAACTTTAAAATCAACAACTTATATAGATTTATTAATGCATTTAATCAAGATATTAATTATAAACAACATGCTCGATTTAGTGGCTTAGTCAAATATTGTGGCGATGCTGCGAACCCGGCAGGTGAGCTCATCTTAAGTCTTGTAAAACAAGATAACAAAGAAAATATTCTTAAATCCAACGCGATTTGCACAACATTAGCGCTTATTAATTTCGCCCAAGGGGTTGTGGAAGATTATGAAAAAGGCCGAATTTATTTTCCCAAAGAAGAAATGAAAAAGTTTAATTTGAATATCGAAGATATAAAACAAAGAAACTTTACAAGTCAGTGGGTAAAGTATAAAAAATATTGGGTTAAGCGTAATAATCAAATCCTCCAAAGAGGATTAGGTTTAGGCGAAGCTATAAAAGGTAAGCTTGGTATAGAAGTACAAATGATAGAACATGCGGCACTTTTGCTATTAAAGAGAATGGAAAGAAATAACTGTAATTTATTCATTAGCCCGCCTAAAATTAATACATTAGATTGGATATTTATTTTTTTAAAAGTTGCACTACGATCACGATGACCCCTATTGAATATTGCTACGAAAAAGTCAAAAAGAGTAAATCAAATTTTACTTGGGCTTTTTACTTTATCAGCAAAGATAGACGAGACGCGCTCGTATCTCTTTATGCATTTTGCAGAGAAATTGATGACATTGTGGATGAGACTCTGGAGATCGAAGTAGCTACTGCAAAAATAAATTGGTGGAAAACTGAAATTAATCGTTTATTTCATGAAACACCTCAACATCCTGTCTCAAAGTCACTCTTAAAGTTTGTACATATCTATGAACTTAATGAAGCCTATTTTATTGAGATGCTAGATGGTATGGAAATGGATCTAAAATTTAATCGCTACGAAAACTTTAAACAGCTTCAACTATACTGCTACAGAGTAGCTGGGGTGGTTGGTATATTGAGTGTAAAAATATTGGGTTTTAAAAACCAAGGAACTTTGAAGTACGCACACGATTTAGGCATCGCTCTTCAACTAACAAATATTATTCGTGACATTGGGGAAGATGCAAGAAAAAATAGAATCTATATTCCACTCGACGAACTGAAAGAATTTAATGTATCTGAAGATGAAATTCTAAAATTTCATGAAAGTATTAATTTATCAAACCTTTTGATGCGTCAGATTCTGCGCGCAGAAGTGTTTTATAAAAATGCCTATCAAAAACTTCCTAAAGAAGATCTTAATCAGCAAATTCCAGGACTACTTATGGGGAAAATTTATGAAACATTACTTCTTGAAATTAAGAGAGATAAACCAGAGCAAACGCTAAACCGTAAAGTGTTACTCCCGCCTCTCAGAAAAATACTCGTGATACTTTCATGCTTCTTTAAAAATAAACTTTATGCTTTGAGTAATTGAAGTGCTTGAGATAGGTATTCAATACCTAACACCTCAATCCCTGCAATTTTCTGTTTTGCGATATTTGCTTTTGGGATAATAGCTCGCGTAAATCCTAATTTAGCTGCTTCTTTAATCCTTTCTTGACCTCTTTGAATAGGCCTCACCTCTCCTGCTAATCCCACCTCACCAAAAATGATTGTCTTTTGATTAATTGGCTGATCCTTAAATGAAGAAACGATGGCACAGAGAATAGCAAGGTCGACGCCTGGCTCAGTGATCTTAACGCCCCCTACTGCATTCACAAAAACATCTTGATCAAAACATGCAATGCCGCCATGTCGATTTAACACGGCTAGCAACATAGAAAGTCGATTTTGCTCTAAACCTACACCCAGTCGCTTAGGCGATGCCCCATGCGCATTATCAACAAGTGCCTGTATTTCAATAAGCAAAGGTCTCGTACCTTCTTGAGTTACAGTAATACACGATCCAGAAACCTCTTCATGATGATGCGATAAAAATAGAGCAGATGGATTTGTGACTTCGCGCAATCCTTTTTCAGTCATAGCGAATACACCAAGTTCATTGACAGCGCCAAAACGATTTTTAAATGCACGTACCATTCTAAAGCTTGAATTTTGATCGCCTTCAAAATAAAGCACGGTATCAACAATATGTTCTAACACGCGAGGCCCTGCCAGCGAACCTTCTTTTGTAACATGGCCTACCAAGATCATAGTGACCTCTAATTGTTTTGCGATACGGGTTAATTGTGCAGAACACTCTCTGACTTGTGTGACAGATCCAGGAGCAGACTGCAGCTCTTCAGAATAAATTGTTTGAATAGAATCAATAACAACCACATCAGGTTTGTTTTTTTCAATCGACTGGATAATTTTTTCCAAATTAATTTCAGACAATATAAAAATATCTGAAACTTCGAGCTCTAATCGTTTTGCTCGCATAGCAATTTGCTGGGGCGATTCTTCTCCGCTTACGTAAATCACTTTACATGGTGTTTGTGTTTTGTCATTCGTCATGTGAGAAAGTGCTTGAATGAGAAGTGTTGATTTACCAATACCTGGATCGCCACCAATTAAAACTACACCACCTGGAACAAAACCACCTCCGAGTACACGATCAAATTCACTGATACAAGTCGTTCTTTTATAAACAGCTGACATTTTCACTTCATTTAGTTTTTTTAATTCTGAAGTTTGTGTCAAAGACGCATATCGGCTAGGTACGGAAGCTTCGATAACACTTTCTGCCATCGTATTCCAAGTCATACAATGCGGGCATTGACCTTGCCATTTTGTTGATTGGCCACCACATGCAGTACAAACGTATGCAATTTTATTTTTAGCCATGGATAATTTCTACAGGAACTCTTTTTGAAGCCGAGATAGCGCAGAGCAATTCGTAACCAACTGTGCCAGCTTTTTCTGCAACTTCATCAACAGGTATATGTTCCCCCCATAATTCAACATCACTTGAAATAGATGCTTGAGGTATGTTGGTGACATCAATATAAAGCATGTCCATTGACACCCTTCCTACAGTTGATGTTTTTTTTCCTTCTACATATACAGGAGTGCCAGTTGGTGCATGCCGCGGATACCCATCTGCGTAGCCGCATGCAACGACAGCAATTCGCATATCATTTTTAGCTTTAAAAGTTTCACCGTATCCCACTGAATCACCTTTAGATAAATTTTGTATCGCAATAATTTTGCTTTTTAATTGCATGACAGGTTTGATATTGAGTGCGCTACTTTTTTGCCCCATAATTGGTGATGCCCCATAAAGCATAATGCCTGGTCGAACCCAATCAAGATGTGTCTTTTTAAAATTCACAATAGATGCAGAGTTTGCAACTGAATGCGAAAAATTAAAATGCTGTGCGATATCATTAAAGACAGTCAATTGCCAATCTACGCCTTTCGGCTCATCTGCCGTTGCAAAGTGAGTCATCAATGTGATCGATTTAAAATGAGAGTTGTTTTGTAAAGTTCTAAGAATTTCTTTTGCTTCGTTAGGATTAAAACCTAAACGATTCATGCCGGTATTGATCTTGAAGTGAATGTCGATTGGATGATTAAGTTTTAATTTTTCAATCATTTGTAATTGATGAAGATTATGAACTACAAGATTAAAACGCATTTTTGCTGCAATAGAAATTTCGTAAGATTCAAATGCGCCTTCAAGTAATAAAATGTCTTGCTCAAAACCATGCTCTCTTAAATCAATGGCCTCATTTAAGGCAAGCACTGCAAAACCATCACTCTCGCTTAATCCTTGCGCAACATTAATAAGGCCATGGCCATAGCCGTTAGCTTTTACTACTGACATGATTTTTGATTTAGGAGCTAATTGCTTAACAATAGCGAGGTTATGTCGCAGCGAAGCCTGATCAACAAATACCTTAAGAGGACGCATCTAGTTTATTCGTCGTAAGATTGAAAACCTGGGTTAGCAAAATTTTCAAAGCGTGTGTACTCGCCTAAAAATGTAAGTTTTACTCTTCCAATAGGACCATTTCTTTGTTTTGCAATAATAATCTCTGCGACACCTTTTTCAGGTGTATCAGGGTTGTAGACTTCATCGCGATAAATGAAAAGTATTAAATCGGCATCTTGCTCAATTGCGCCTGATTCTCTTAGATCTGACATAACAGGCCGTTTATCAGGCCGCTGCTCAACGCTTCGATTCAGCTGAGACAATGCAACGACTGGTACATCTAGTTCCTTTGCTAGCGCTTTTAATGATCGTGACATTTCAGAAATTTCCGTTGCACGATTTTCACTTTGTCGACCACCAGGCGCTGACATTAACTGAAGATAGTCGATTACGATTAACCCTAATTTTCCGCACTGTCTTGAGAGCCTTCTCGCACGGGCTCTAATATCAAAAGAATTTAAAGCAGCCCCTTCATCAATATGAATAGGTGCCTCATTAAGCCTGCCTAATGCATGTGTTAATCTTTCCCAGTCATCATCCTCTAATCGTCCTGTTCTCATCTTATGCTGATCTAAACGACCCACCGAACCTAAAAGACGCATCGTTAATTGGGTAGATGCCATTTCCATTGAAAATACGGCAACTGGCAGCCCTGTATCTAGGGCTACATTCTCTGCCATATTGAGCGCTAATGAGGTCTTACCCATCGAAGGACGGCCAGCTACGATCACAAGGTCGCCAGGCTGAAGTCCTGAAGTCATAGCATCCAGGTCTGAAAACCCTGTAGGCACTCCAGTAACGTCACTAGCACCCGCGGTAAATAAATCATCAATTCTTTGAGCTACCTGGGGCAAGAGCTCTTTGATATCTTTAAAGCCTGATTGATCATGCTTTTCTTTTTCAGCAATTTGGAAAATCTTTGCCTCTGCTTCATCAAGGAGCTGCTGAGCATCTCGTCCTTGAGGAGCAAATGCGCTATCAGCAATATCAGAACCTACCTCAACCAAATGTCTCATAATTGAACGTTCGCGAACAATCTCCGCATATCGACGAATATTTGCAGAAGTTGGAGTGTTCTGTGCCAAGGAGCCCAAATAGCTAATACCTCCTACCGTCACCAATTCTGCATTTTTTTCTAAGGATTCGGCAACAGTCACAATATCGGCTGGGCTATTTTGCTCAACGAGCTTAATAATGTGTTGGTAAATTAAACGATGGTCTTGACGATAAAAATCATTTGGCGATACAAGATCTGCGATTTTATCGAGCGCTTCATTTTCAATCAGCAAACCGCCCAATAAGGACTGTTCAGCCTCTATAGAATGAGGTGGTAATTTAAGATTATTAAGGATATCGTCGGCCATGGATTAATTATAACGGAATAAAAAAAGGCTGCTCTAGGCAGCCTTTAAAAAAATAGATTGCTTTTTATTAAGCAGGTTCACCAATCACGTCAATTGAAATATCAACTGTCACATCATGATGTAAAGCAATAGTGACTTGATGTTGACCCACTGTTTTAAGTGGTCCGTTTGGCATACGAATTTCAGCTTTCACAACCTTGATATTTTTAGCCGTTAAGCCTTCAGCAATATCTGTATTTGTGACCGAGCCAAAAAGTTTGCCATCAACACCTGATTTTTGCGTTACAGATAAAGTAAAGCCAGTAAGCGCTTTTGCTCTCTCTTTAGCTGCCTCAAGAAGCACCACTTGTTGCTTTTCAAGTTCAGCACGTTTTGCCTCAAATTCAGCCTTGTTTGAATCAGTTGCACGTTTAGCTTTGCCTTGTGGAATTAAAAAATTTCGACCAAAGCCGTCCTTAACTTTAACAATGTCACCAAGGTTTCCTAAATTAGCTACTTTCTCTAATAAAATAACTTGCATCTTGTAATCTCCTTAGTGCTTGTCAGTGTAAGGTAAAAGCGCTAAAAAACGAGCGCGTTTCACCGCAATATTGAGTTGACGTTGATAAATGGCTTTTGTACCTGTAATACGCGCTGGAATAAGTTTTCCATTTTCGGTAATAAAGTCTTTTAATAAATCAACATCTTTGTAATCCACTTCTTTAATGCCTTCAGCACTAAATCTGCAGTAACGTCTTCTTTTGTAC
>JAPLQN010000070.1 GCA_026399645.1 Candidatus Methylopumilus sp.
AAAGCAATCGCTTGGGCAATTAACGTAAAATTAATATTCATTTTTGCTCCTGTCTAAGTTCGGTTAAAAGAACCTAAACAATTATTTTGCGATTGCACTTAATAATGGGTTTGCAAATGCAAACATCATCACGATACCAACGCTAATAATGAAAGAAGCGTCAATCAAACCTAAAAGTAAGAATACCTTACCTTGTAATTGTGGAATCATTTCAGGTTGTCTTGCTGCGCCTTCTAAGAAACTCGCACACATAATACCGATACCGATACATGCGCCTAAAGCTGCTAAACCAATCATCAAACCTAGACCAATTGCTGTATAAGATTGAATCATTGCTAAATATTGTATATGTTCCATGTTTACTTCCCTCTCAGTTAAAAATACTTAAATAAAAAAACTAATGGCCTTCATGCGCCATCGATAAATACACCACCGTTAACATCATGAAGACAAATGCTTGTAGCCCCACAATTAGAATATGGAATATGGACCAACCTGCGCCCAACAATGCTCCAAAGAATACGCCTGTCACACTCGTTGACGCTAATAAGCCGAGTAACAAGAAAATTACTTCTCCTGCATACATATTTCCGAAAAGCCGGAGTGAGTGAGATAAAGGTTTAGAAATGTATTCGATGATATTAAATAAAAAGTTTGCAGGCCACACCCAAACTTTGCTACCAAAAGGGGCTGTAAATAATTCGTGAATCCAACCACCAAACCCTTTTACTTTAATACCGAAATAAATCATAAGAATCCACACTGCGATCGCAAGTGCAAATGTTGTATTAATGTCTGAAGTTGGCACGCTTCGCCATTCGTGAATGCCTAAAGGTGCGTAAATAAAATGTGCCATCACATCAATTGGCAGAAAGTCCATGGAGTTCATTACCAGGACCCAGATAAAAACTGTTAATGCAGCAGGTGCGATAAAAGCATGGCGATCGCCATGGAATATATTTTTAACTTGATCGTCAATGAAACCAAACATGAGCTCTACAAATGCTTGGCCTTTTGAAGGAACGCCAGCTGTGGCTTTACGAGCAACCATCCATATCAATGCCATTGAAATAATACCAAGCAACACACCCATTACAAGTGAGTCAATATTAATTGCCCAGAATGCACCTTCACCAATAGCCTTTGTATTAAAGGTTAAATGGTGGGTGATATATTCACTCGCTGTTAATGTGCCTTCAGTTGCCATAACTTTCAATATTTCCTAATAACTTTTATTTGTCTTCATTTAATTTTGTAATCGATGCGCCTGAAATAATGGCAGACAATACAAGCCCTGCAATCAGTGCAAATGGTACAAGCGCTGTATAAAACTTAAACGCGGACCAAAGCGATACAAGTACTACAAAAATTTTTACGGCTTCAGCTTTTAATACATTAATAATGATAGCTGCGGGCTCTTTACTCAAAGCCGTTTTGTGAGCAATTTTTGAGGCGAGAAGTACACCGAATATTACGGAGACACTACCGATCAAAGCAGATACACCTGCATGCTTTCCAAATACTACTGCAACTAAAACCGTTAATATGCCAGCGGCTTTAACCTGCAAACTCAACATTTTTTGAATGATTTGAGGGAATCGCTTCATTCTTTCAGTGATTTCATCAATATCGGACATTTATGCTCACTGAATGCAAGATCTTTGAGTTACAAAGGCATGAATTTTCCCTGTAATTAGCGCTTCCGTCAAGGGTAAAGCGTACTTTATCCTTTGATTTTTTTAAGAATCTCATCCAATTGCTCCAAATTACGGTAATGCACTTTTAAAATACCCGAACCATTCTTTTTGGCATCAATAGTGACCGATGCCCCTAGTGTTTCTGCTAAAGACTCTTCAAGCTGACGCACATCTGCATTCGTCTTTTTAGGGGAAGGGGGTGATACCCCGGTTTTGTAACCATTTTGTAAGTTTTTAACTAGAGTTTCGACTTCACGCACAGATAAGTTTTTTTGAATGATTTCTTCACACAACATAATTTGTTGGCTGCCTTCTAAACCAATTAAAGCTCTCGCGTGACCCATATCAATTTTTCCGTTTAATAGTCGATCTTGAACGGGCTTAGTTAAAGTTAAAAGTCTTAATAGATTAGAAACCGTAACGCGAGATTTACCTACGGCATCAGCAGCCTCTTCGTGCGTCATATTAAATTCATCAATTAAACGTTTAATACCGACCGCTTCTTCTAAAGGATTTAAATTTTCGCGCTGAATATTTTCAATGAGTGCCATTGCGAGCGCAGACTCATCAGGAATATTTTTAATAATGACAGGCACTTCATTAAGATTAGCTAATTTTGCTGCACGCCATCTTCTTTCACCTGCGATGATTTCATATTGATTGTTGCCCACAGGCCGAACAATAATGGGCTGCATGACGCCTTGTTTTAAAATAGATTGTGAAAGCGCATGCAAAGCTTCTTCTTGCATGATGCTTCGAGGCTGATATTTACCAGGCTGTAATTCACTGATTAATAAAGTCTGGAGTGAGCCTTCATTTTTTTGAACGTCTTCTTCGCCACTTAATAATAGTGCATCGAGTCCGCGACCTAATCCTTTAGCTTTAACCATCTGACTTCCTCATTTCTTTCTCTATGATTTCTTCGGCAAGTTTTAAATAAGCAACCGCACCTTTGGATGAGCGGTCATACATTAAGATCGGCATCCCATGACTTGGTGCTTCTGCCAATCTTACATTTCTCGGAATAATAGTTTCATACACCTTGTCACCAAAGTGCGCAGTTAATTGATCAGATACTTGTTGCGCTAGCATATTGCGCTTATCAAAAAGTGTTTTTAATAAGCCTTCAATCTCAATTTTAGGATTTAAATTACTTCTCACTTTTTTGATAGTGTTTACTAAATCTGATAAACCCTCTAAAGCATAATATTCACATTGCATCGGAATTAAAACGGCATCTGCTGCTGTCAATGCATTCACCGTCACTAAATTCAGTGCAGGTGGGCAATCCAAAAGTACATAGTCGTAATCTTTTTTTAAATGCTGTAGCGCTTCTTTTAAGCGTGTTTCACGTTTACTTTCATTCACAAGCTCAACTTCAGCACCCGCAAGATTTCGATTCGAAGGTGCCAAATCAAAACCACCGCGCTCACAATGAATCACAATGTCTTTAAATGTTTTACTTTGAATGAGCACATCATAAATCGATGTTTTAATAGTGGATTTATTCACACCGGAACCAGTCGTCGCATTGCCTTGTGGATCGAGATCAATGAGAAGCACAGATTTATTTTTTGCAGCCAAACTTGCGGCTAGATTAACTGATGTTGTTGTTTTACCTACACCACCTTTTTGATTCGTCACAGCTAATATACGCATGTCTAAATATTTTCTTTCTTTAGTTTAACTAAATATCTTTCAGCATTGATAAAAGGAACTTCAAGCGTAATCAATGTATATTGATTTTGATCTAATGCTGCCAATTCCTCTTTTACATCTTTAGATTTCATCGCCAACCATGCGCCATTTTTTTGTAATGTATGTTGCGTCATTAACAACATATTTTGAATACTCGAAAATGCTCTTGTGATCACACTATCAAAAAGTATGATCGGTTGATATTCTTCAACGCGTGCATTTATTACATTTAAATTAGTCAGCGATAACTCACTTTTCACTTGTTGCATAAATGTTGTTTTTTTATTCACCGAATCCATCACAGTCACTTTTAACTCGGGTTTTGTAATCGCCAATACAATGCCAGGAAATCCTGCGCCACTTCCAACATCCAACACATGTTCCATCTCTACATGATTCAAAATAGATAAGCTATCAAGAAAATGTAGTTTAATCATTTCGTCTCGCTCACGAATCGCTGTTAAGTTATATACGCGATTCCACTTTTCAATTAAATTTAAATACGCCATAAGTTGATCTATCATTTGATCAGACAAATTTAAACTCATGCGATGTAAGCCCTCGACCAATAGATCGCGGTCTTTTTTTATTGCTTCATTCATGCTGCTTTTGCTGGGCGTTTCGCTGTCATTTTTTTAGGTTTATTTTTACGTTTAATAAACACTAAAAGTAATGAAATAGTCGCAGGTGTTATGCCGGAGATACGCGATGCTTGTCCTAAATTCTCAGGCTTGTGAAGATTTAATTTTTGTTGTGCCTCTGCACTTAACCCGTGCACTTCTTTGTAATCAAGGTCTAGAGGTAAAGGAAAATCTAATTGATCTCGGCTGCGATCTACTTCTTCTTGTTGTCTTACAATGTAACCTTTATATTTCGCTGCAATTTCTACTTGCTCTCTAACAGCAGGATCAATCAAACTTGCATCTTCTTGCATTAATTCCTTCACACCTTCAAAACTCACTTCGGGACGTCTTAATAAATCAAATAAGTTATATTCGTGATCAATCGCTTTGCCAATAATTGCTTGTTGTTTTTCAATTGAAATATCTTGTGGTCTTACAAAGAACTTTTTTAGTCGCGCTTCTTCTGATTGGATCGTTTCTTGTTTTTTATTAAACATGGTCCAGCGCTCATCATCCACTAAGCCTAAATTACGGCCTATAGTAGTTAATCTTAAATCTGCATTATCTTCTCTTAACATCAAACGGTATTCTGCTCGGCTTGTGAACATGCGGTAAGGCTCAGTAACACCTCGTGTAATGAGGTCATCTACTAAGACGCCCAAATAAGCTTCATCTCGCTTAGGACACCAAGCATCTTTATCTTGCGTCATCAAAGCCGCGTTCGTACCTGCCAAGAGTCCTTGAGCCGCAGCCTCTTCATAACCCGTTGTACCATTAATTTGTCCTGCAAAAAATAGACCCTGAATGGATTTGGTTTCTAAACTCGACTTTAAATTACGCGGATCAAAATAATCATACTCAATCGCATATCCCGGTCTTAAGATGTGTGCATTCTCTAACCCATTGATTGAACGGACTAATTTGTACTGTATGTCAAAAGGGAGGCTCGTTGAAATACCATTTGGATAAATTTCGTTGGTGTCTAAGCCTTCTGGCTCTAGAAAAATCTGGTGAGAATCTTTGTCTGCAAAACGATGGATTTTATCTTCAACAGATGGACAATAACGTGGGCCCACACCTTCAATTACGCCCGTATACATCGGCGATCGATCGAGACCGCTTCTAATAATGTCATGTGTCGATTCATTAGTATGCGTAATCCAACAGGAAACCTGTCTTGGGTGTGTTGTTTTTTTGCCATAAAAAGAGAGATAAGGGGTGGGGTTGTCACCAGGCTGTTCCTGCATCACGGCATAATTAATGGTGCGCCCGTCAATTCTTGGCGGCGTTCCAGTCTTAAGGCGGCCCACAGGCAACCCAATCTCTCGTAATCGGTGTGCCAAAGAAATAGAAGGTGGATCACCTGCTCGGCCTGCTTGATAATTTTTTAAGCCCACATGCACAAGGCCACCTAAAAAAGTACCCGCCGTTAAAACAACAGTTCTAGACTTAAACTGGATACCAATTTGCGTCACAACGCCCGCAACATGATCTTTCTCTAAAAGAATATCGTCTACTGCTTGTTGAAAAAGCCAAAGATTAGGTTGGTTCTCAAGACGATGCCGAATCGCAGCTTTATATAAAATACGGTCAGCTTGCGCACGAGTCGCTCGCACAGCAGGCCCTTTGCTACTATTTAAAATGCGAAATTGAATACCCGCTTCATCAGTGGCAATACCCATAGCCCCGCCTAAAGCATCGATTTCTTTGACTAAATGCCCTTTGCCAATACCGCCAATAGATGGATTGCATGACATCTGACCTAAGGTCTCGATGTTATGGGTTAAAAGAAGCGTCTTTTGGCCCATGCGAGCGGAAGCCAAAGCAGCCTCAGTGCCAGCATGCCCTCCTCCAACCACAATCACATCGAAATTGTTTGGAAATTCCATGGTTTTACGTCAATTATAAAAGGTGTAATTTTACTTTAATCTACTGATAATCACTATGAAAACCATTGTTTCACGTGAAACATTTACTTAAAAAGAAGGAAAAATTGTTCCACGTGGAACAGAAGAATTACTTGCCAATACAAAACCGGCTAAAAATTTCACCTAAAAGATCATCGGGGGTAAATTCCCCAGTAATAGAAGCTAAGGATGTTTGAGCTTGTCTAAGCTCCTCCGCAACCAATTCCGGGGATTGAAGCTGATTCGTAGACTCCTGCAAATGCCTCGCAACTATGTCTAGCGCATCTAAGTGTCGCTGTCTCGCCATAAAAATCCCTTGATTGCCATCCTTACTAAATTCAACGCCGGCCATTTTTAATAAAACATTCTTGAGCTGGCCTAAACCTTCTCCATTTTTTGCGGAGATAAAAAGATGATGCTCGCCTTCAATGATTTCAGATGAGGCTTTTTTAGACAATAAATCAATTTTATTGTGAACCCACACCTTAAAAACGTCTTTTGGAATGCGATTTAGAATGATTTTCTCGTAATCGGTAATACTCTTGCCAGCATCTACTAAAAATAATGCGATATTGGCCTTTTCTATCGAAATCCATGTTTTTTCAATACCCATTTTTTCAATTTCATCGTTGGTATCCCTTAATCCGGCTGTATCAATCACATGGATAGGGATACCATCAATTTGAATTTCACTTTTAATGGGGTCGCGCGTCGTGCCAGGAATAGAAGTCACAATGGCTTGATCATTACCAGACAATTGATTGAGCAAACTCGACTTGCCCACATTGGGTTGGCCCACCAACACCACTGTAAAGCCTTCGCGCAATAAGTGTCCTTGTTTAGCAGATAAAGTTACTTCATCCATACGAAGCTTCAGGCTTAAAAGCTTTTCCTTTACTTTACCAGTCGTAATGAAGTCGATTTCTTCCTCTGGAAAATCTAAGCAGGCTTCAATATACATACGTAAATCAATGAGCTCTTTGAGTAAGTCTTTGATTTTATTAGAAAAATAACCACTTAGAGAAAGCATAGCGCTTTTAGCTGCCTCGGCTGTTGAAGCATTAATTAAATCTGCAACAGCTTCTGCCTGAGTTAAATCAATTTTGTCATTAAGATAAGCGCGCTCCGTAAACTCTCCCGGCTTTGCAAGTCTCGCACCACATTCAATGCAGCGCGCCAATAAAAGTTGCATCACAGCAATGCCGCCATGGCCTTGAAGCTCTAGAACATCCTCACCGGTATATGAATGGGGGGATTTGAAAAAAAGTGCGATGCCACGATCTATTGCTTGGCCATTAACATCCAAAAATGGCAGGTATGAGGCTAAACGATTTTCGGGGCAAACACCTAAAAGATGTTTCGCAACATCACGCGCTTGAGATCCTGAAACTCTCACAACACCAATACCGCCAGCACCCGAGGGTGTTGCAATAGCAGCAATGGTGTCTAAATTATTTGCGAGCTGCATTGCCTTTCTTAGCTAATGCGGCTGCATGAATGGATCGATTAATCATCCATTGTTGAAGAATAGACAACACATTGTTAATCACCCAATAGAGCACTAATCCTGCGGGAAAGAAAAAGAAAAACACACTGAATACCACAGGCATGATCATCATCAATTTTGCTTGCATCGGATCCGTAGGCGCTGGATTAAGTTTTGTCTGCACGATCATGCTGATGCCCATAATAATAGGCAACACATAGAAAGGATCTTTTACAGAAAGATCGGTAATCCATAATATGAAAGGTGCGTGTCTTAATTCAACAGCGCCCATCAGAACCCAATAGAGGGAAATGAAAACAGGGATCTGAATAAGAATAGGTAAACAACCGCCCATTGGATTAATTTTTTCAGTGCGATAAAGTTCTAGCATGGCTTGTTGAAATTTAGCTTTGTCATCACCAAACTTTTCTTTCATACTTTGTAGACGCGGAGTTAGTTCGCGAAGTTGTGCCATTGACTTATAACTTGCAGCCGAGAGAGGATAAAAAAGTAATTTAATTAACACGGTTAAAAGAATAATTGCACCGCCCCAGTTATTCACTAATTTATGAATCCAGTGGAGCACCATAAACAAAGGTGAAGCAATAAAAGTTAACCAACCGTAATCAACTGTATAACTAAGTCCTGGCGCTGCTTTTTCAAGTTCTTCTTGAATTTGCGGTCCCGAATAAAGTTTAGTTGAAAATTCTTTTTTCTCACCCGATTGAATAACAGAAAGCTGAGTCAATACACCTGATGAATAAATATTTTCTGCAACTTCTTTTGTATAAAATTCACGCTTTTGATTTCCAGGCAAAATCCATGCGCTCGCAAAATAATGTTGCACAACACCAATCCAGCCATCAACAGAGATCAGCGACAGATCTCGTTTTTTCATGTCACTAAAATTAATTTTTTTAAATTTATCAACTTCGTTATAGTAAGCGCCGCCGGTAAATGTGGGCGTAATTTTACTTTCTTGAGCTGAGCCATCATCATGTACAAGTTGGAAATAAGCTGATGGTGTAATCGCTGATTTTCCAAGATTCGTAATTTCATAACGCACTGCTATTTGATAGCTACCGCGATCAAAAGAAATAATTTTTGAAACTTCAACATCTTGGTTTTTGTAATTCAATTTAACATCTAAATGATTTTGTCCATTTTCTAAAACATAATTTGTTTTTTCAGATGTGAACACGGATTTATGTGTTGGCAACTCATTACCAATAAGCCCAGTTTGTGCAACATAAAATAATGGTTTTTGTGAGTCATCTAATAACACAAATTTATCTTGCGCATTATCAGCCAAATGATTATTTAAAAGTAATCGACGGATGTCGCCGCCGACTGTATCAATTTCAATCTGATATAAATCAGTGGCCACTTTGATACGCGAACCAGTTTCTAATTTAAAATTAGAATCGAGTGTGGCGGTTTTAGTATCAATAGAATTTAATTTTTGTGAAGATGGAACGCTTGCATCTTGCTGGGTTGCAACTTCAGCGACTGGTGTATGTTTACGTTGCCATGTGTCCCATAGCAAAAGAATTGAAAAAGAAAATACAACAAACAGTATTAAACGCTTTGTATCCATAAATTATAAAATTCCAAAATTAAATAACAGGGTCATGACCACCCTTGCACCACGGATGACATTTACCTATTCGTTTCATTGATAAAAAAATACCTTTTATTACGCCTTTTTTGTGTATCGCATCTATAGTGTATTGCGAACATGTAGGTGTAAAACGACATTGCTGACCAAAAAAAGGACTTAATAATAATTGATAACATCTGACAAATAAAATTGCGATCGATTTCACTTTTTTAATCTTGCAATCATCTGATCAACTTCAGTTTCAATATCCACAAAATCGTTGCGATAAAACGACTTTTGAATGCGTATCACTATATCAAAATTTAAGAGTTGTTCTTGTTTTTTTCTCATTAATTCACGTAAGACGCGTCTCATGTAGTTGCGTTTCACAGCTAATTTTTGGGTTTTTTTACCCACGACCATACCTAAACGAAATAAGGACAACGCATTGGGTTGATAGTGAAAACTGAGGTGCTGGGAGGAAAGTCGCTTACGGAAATTAAAAACGGATGAAAATTCATCCGTTTTTGTGAGTTTGGTTAATTTAGTTTGCAAATTATGGAGAATTTGCCAAATAGGTCTTTATAGACCGATACGAGCACGGCCTTTAGCACGGCGAGCTGATATTACAGCGCGTCCTGCACGAGTCTTCATGCGTACTAAAAAACCATGCGTGCGAGCACGTTTTACTTTGGATGGTTGATAGGTACGTTTCATGTTAAGATGATTTCCGTAAAGCAATCATTCCTAAAAAGCATTTTTACACCGTTCCGGTTCTCTAAAATGCTAAATCAAGAAGAAATTGTAATTTTAATACTATAAATATTGGATTTTGCCGTTAATGGAAAATTTTTGGACCCTCTGTCTCGAACGCTTTAAAAAAGAGCTCTCCGCTCAGCAATTTAATACCTGGATTAAGCCGCTTAGGTTCGAACACGACCAAGATAAAATTAAAATATTAGCCCCCAATAAGTTTGTGCAACAGTGGGTCAAAGATCGCTTTGCACAAAAAATTGAACTGCTAGCCAAAGAGCTGCTCCCCGAGGTCACCAAAGTAGAATTTGCCATACGCGCTATTAAAGAATCCATATTGCCTAAAAAAGAGGCAGTTTTATCAAAGGCTTTAGCCATATCGCCGCCAAATAACGTGGCCGAAGCGCCTAGTCAAGAAACAATCAAAAAAAGTGCGGGCGGCACACTGAAAGAAGTCAAAGCGTCTGGCCTCAACCCTCAATTTACATTTGAAAGCTTTGTAACTGGTAAAGCCAATCAATTGGCTTGCGCGGCAGCAATGCAGGTAGCTGAAAATCCAGGTAAAGCATATAACCCACTTTTTATATACGGCGGTGTGGGCTTAGGTAAGACTCACTTAATTCATGCAATTGGCAATCACTTAAAACAAATTCAACCTGACGCAAAAATTAAGTATCTGCATGCCGAGCGCTACGTATCAGATGTAGTTAAAGCTTATGAAAATAAAGCTTTTGATGCATTCAAAAAAAACTATCATTCATTAGATTTACTATTGATTGATGACATTCAATTTTTTTCGAAAAAAAATCGTACACAAGAAGAATTCTTTTATGCATTCAATGCACTCATTGAAAATAAGAAACAAATTATTATTACCTGCGATAGCTATCCTAAGGAAATTGAAGGCGTCGATGAGCGCTTGAGAACTCGGTTTAGTTGGGGCCTTACTGTAGCTATTGAGCCACCCGAGCTTGAAATGCGCGTAGCTATTCTTCTAAAAAAAGCCGAAGAAAATAAAATGAAAATTTCTGAAGAGGTTGCGTTCTTCATTGCAAAACAAATTCGTTCTAATGTTCGCGAATTAGAAGGCGCACTAAATAGAATATTAGCAATGTCTAATTTCACAAAATCAGCCATTGATATTCATTTAGCTAAAGATGCACTGAAAGATTTAATTGCGGTACGCGGGCGTCAAGTCAGCGTTGAGAATATCCAAAAAACGGTAGCAGAATATTTTAAAATTAAAATATCTGACATGTTAAGCAAGAAGCGTTCTCGCAATTATTCTAAACCAAGACAAATTGCTATGGCTTTGACAAGAGAGCTCACTAATTTAAGCTTTCCTGAAATTGGCGAGGCTTATGGTGGCCGACACCATACAACTGTTATGCATGCATGTGAGGAGATTGAACAATTGCGTTTAAGTAATCAATCTGTTGCACAAGATTTAGGAATACTTAAACAAGTACTTAAGGGTTAATTAAACCCTGTGGAACGGCTGTGGATGAATTGTGAGTAAGTAGTGTTTTATTAAAAATTGTATTTTTTGTCCACAATTCATCCACAGGAAATTACAATAGAAGTGCATAGTTATTCACAAGATAACCGTCTGTTTATAGTAAGATTTATAAGGTTATCCATAGAAAACCTCACCATTATTACTATTATTAGATTTATATATTAAAAACATTAAATAAAGAAGAGCGACATGAATATAAAAATTAATCGAGATGCATTACTTAAACCCCTAGCAAATGTTGCAAGTATTGTAGAGCGAAAACACGCACTACCCATTCTTTCGAATATTTTAATTCAAGGTAAAGACGGTCAAGTACAACTCACCGCGACGGACTTAGAAATGCAAGTGTCTTTAAGTTTTAAAGCAGATCTAAATGAAGAGATTGCTACAACCATATCCGCAAGGAAATTTTTTGATATTACAAGATCATTACCTGATGATTGTGTGATTGATATTACGATTAAAGATAGTCGCGTTGCAGTGAAAGCTAACAAGAGTCGTTTTGCCATTCAAACATTACCTGCAAAAGATTATCCAGTAATGACAAAAGCTTCAAGTGAAGCTGTGGTTATTACAATTTCTCAAATTCAACTCAAACGTTTATTAAAGCAAGTTGAGTTTGCAATGGCACAACAAGATATTCGTTATTATTTAAATGGTTTGTTATTTGAAGTTAATGGCAATCAACTTAATATTGTAGGCACTGACGGACACCGCTTAAGTTTCACCTCAATTCATTTAGATCAAAATTATAATAAAACAGAAGTGATTCTTCCTAGAAAAACAGTGATTGAATTAATCAAACTTCTTAATGAAACAGAAGAGTTAGTATCAGTTGAGCTTTATAAAGGCCAAGTCAGTTTTAATTTTAATGACATACAACTCATTTCAAAAGTTATTGATGGTAAGTTCCCAGATTACACTCGCGTTATTCCTGAAGGACACAACAACCAATTCACAATTGATCGATCACAGTTTTTAACTTCTCTGCAGCGCGCATCGATTTTATCAAACGAAAAATATCGTGGTATTCGCTTGATGATTGCAGATAACAATTTAAAGTTGATTAGTACAAACACAGAACAAGAAGAAGCAGAAGAGGAATTAGAAATCCAATACCAACAAGATCCTATTGATATTGGTTTTAATGTGACATACTTAATTGATGTACTTACAAACATACAAGAAGATAAAGTAACTCTCGCATTCTTGGACACGAACAGCAGCTGCTTATTTACAATACCAAATAATAACGACTACAAGTATGTGGTCATGCCAATGCGCATTTAATTCAATTTAAGACAAAGAGAAACTCATGGCTCAAAAGATAGACAATCAAGAATACAACTCAGACAGCATTAAAATCTTAAAGGGATTAGATGCAGTAAGAAAAAGACCGGGTATGTATATCGGCGACACTTCCGATGGTAGCGGTCTCCATCACATGGTCTTCGAGGTGCTTGATAATGCAATTGATGAGTCTTTAGCGGGTCATTGCGACGACATTAAAATTATTATACATCCAGATAATTCCGTGAGTGTTTCAGATAATGGTCGCGGCATTCCAACAGACGTTAAAGAAGACGACGAGTTTAAACGGTCTGCTGCTGAAATTGTAATGACAGAGTTACACGCTGGTGGAAAGTTTGACCAAAACTCTTATAAAGTATCTGGCGGTTTACATGGTGTAGGCGTCTCTGTAGTGAACGCACTTTCAGAATGGTTGCGCTTAAAAGTTTGTCGTAATAGTAAGGTGTATCAAATGGAATTTAAACGTGGCGAGCGCGTGGCGCCGTTAGTTGAAATGGGTACCACGGATCGTCGCGGGACAGAAGTTCATTTCTTCCCTTCAGCTGAAACATTTACCAATATAGATTTTCATTATGAAATTTTAGCTAAGCGCATACGCGAACTATCATTTCTTAATAATGGCGTCAAAATGGAATTGATAGATCAAAGAAATAACAAGTCGGAAAATTTTGCATATTCAGGTGGTGTACAAGGTTTTGTAGAATACATGAATCGATCTAAATCCGTGCTTCATAAAAAACCCTTCTACGCGGTTGGCGAAAAAGAAGGCATCATCGTTGAAGTGTCGATGCAATGGAATGATTCGTATGGGGAAAATGTTCAATGCTTTACAAATAACATTCCTCAAAGAGACGGGGGCACGCACTTAACAGGTCTTCGCACCGCGATGACAAGAACACTCAATAATTTTATTGAACAAAACGACCTCGCTAAAAAAGCAAAAGTAGAAACAACTGGTGACGACATGCGAGAAGGCCTCACTTGTATTCTTTCAGTGAAAGTACCAGAACCTAAATTTTCTTCACAAACAAAAGATAAACTGGTTTCAAGCGAAGTACAGCCAGTAGTGTCTGATGTAGTTGCTTCAAAGCTCGCTGACTTCTTGGCAGAAAACCCTGCGGACGCAAAAGTTATTTGCAATAAAATTATTGATGCAGCGCGCGCCAGAGAGGCAGCACGTAAAGCACGTGATATGACAAGACGCAAAGGCGCTATGGATTCGATGGGCCTTCCAGGCAAATTGGCAGATTGCCAAGAAAAAGATCCATCATTGTGCGAAATTTACTTAGTCGAGGGAGACTCTGCTGGAGGATCAGCAAAGCAAGGCCGTGATCGGAAAAATCAAGCGATCCTTCCATTAAAAGGAAAAATTCTAAATGTGGAGAAAGCGCGCTTTGATAAATTATTATCTTCACAAGAAATTGCAACCTTAATTACTGCACTAGGCACTGGAATTGGCAAGGATGATTTTAATGTAGAGAAGCTCCGCTACCATCGCATTATTATTATGACTGATGCTGACGTTGACGGCGCCCATATTCGCACCCTGTTACTAACATTCTTCTATCGTCAAATGCCAGAGCTTGTAGAGCGAGGACATATTTATATTGCACAGCCCCCTCTTTTTAAAGTGAAACAAGGTAAGCACGAGCAATATCTCAAAGACGAACAAGAGCTTGATCAATACTTGCTTGAATCAGCCATTAAGGATGCCACCTTGCTTACTAAAAAAGGCGGTAGCAGCCTTACAGGCGATCCGTTAGGAGAAATTGCAAGACAAATGGTATTAACTGAGGCAGTCATTCGTCGTATTGCACCTCATTATGATGAAGCGGTATTGCGCGCAATTCTTCACGTAGGTGCTATAGACCTCACAAGCCAGACTAAGGTTGAAAATGTTGCACAAGCGATAAGAGAACGTCTCATTAATAAGAGCACAGAAAAATCAGAAGTGATTGTGTCGCTTGATGAAGAAACTAAAACTTATAAGTTAGCCGTTCATAAATTTGTTCATGGCAATTTAGAAAGCTGTGTTATTGACGCATTATTCTTGTCGAGTGGCGATTACCACCAAATATTAAAAACATCGCAAATGCTAGATGGTCTTGTGGGTGCGGGTGCGGAAATTCAGCGCGGAGAAAAATCAGAATCTATTTCTAATTTTAAAGAAGCACTTGACTGGCTCTTAGGAGAAGCAAAACACAACTTAAATATTCAGCGCTATAAAGGTTTGGGTGAAATGAATCCAGAACAGCTTTGGGAAACCACGATGGATCCTAGCGTGCGCCGATTACTTAAAGTGCAAATTGATGATGCAATTTCAGCCGATGAAATATTCTCAACGCTCATGGGAGATCAGGTAGAGCCGAGACGTGCATTTATTGAAAACAATGCATTAGGAGCAAGTAATCTCGATATTTAGTTTTGATTAATTTATGACGCTAAGCGAATTAAGATTTGTGGTGGCCGTGGCTAAAGAAAAAAATTTTCGACGTGCCGCAAATAAATGTTTTGTGAGTCAGCCCGCTTTAAGTTTAGCAATTAAAAAATTAGAAGAAGAACTTAATGTTTCTTTATTCGAGAGAAACCGTACCGAAGTTACTATTACTGAAATTGGCGAAAAAATTGTTGAGCAAGCCAATATTATTTTAGAGCAAGTTGAAAAGATAAAATCATTCGCCAAATCTGGCGGTGACCCCTTAGACGGATTAATTAAAGTTGGTATGATTCATTCGGTCGGCCCTTACTTGCTGCCGCAAATTATTCCCATCTTAAGAAAAATCACTCCAAAAATGCCGCTAGAGGTTGAGGAAAATATTACCGCGAGCCTCGAGCTACAATTAAAAAACGGACAAATTGACGCAGCGATTGTGGCATTGCCATTTAATATTCCAGGTATACATGTTTTACCACTTTATAAAGAAGAGTTTGTTGTAGTTGTGCCGAATAACCATCCTTGGGCAACACGTAAAAGTATTCATCCAAAAGAATTAAGCGACGAAAAAGTATTACTTTTAAATAGCGGACATTGCTTTAGTTTGCAAGTGATTGAGTCATGCCCAGATTTATCTAAAAAAGGCGAGGTGCTCCAAGGCAATTCACTTGAAACGATCCGTAATATGGTGGCATCGAATTTAGGGATAACTGTGTTGCCAAAAAGCGCAACATCAGACCGTTATCAAAATCATTTAATAAAAGTAATTCCTTTTATTAAGCCTGTTCCTTCGAGAACGATTGCAATTGCTTATCGAAAAAGTTTTGTACGAATGAACGCTGTGGAAAAAATCTCAGAAGCAATACGATTGATTAAAACAGATACGATTGAAATGATATAAGAAGCGTTATTTATAGGTAACGCTTCTTAATATGGATAAGCGATTAACGAGCCGCGCGTCTTCTTTTTGGAGCCGCTTTACGTTTAGCTGGTTTTTTTGCAGCAACTTTACGAGCTGGTTTACGTCTAGCAGCTGGTTTTTTTGCAGCAGGTGATCTTGCAGGAGCTTTCTTAGTACCAAGACCTAAAACAGATTTGATTGGACATGAAGCTAAAACACCAGTGCCTAATAACACAACACCAACGACTTCATCAACAATGCCATATTCAAAAAAAGAGTAACCACCAATTGCTTGACCTAATATAGCAGCGCCAAGAGCAATACGAACTACTCTTTCTAAACCTTTAACATTCGTTTTCATTTACTATCCTTTTTATTAAGCGGAGTCTGCATCATAAACGAATTAAAAAATTTAGGAAATACTTTTTTTAGTGCCTGATAGCAAAATCCAGCCTTCGCGTTCAATAGGTTTGTTTAAATCAAACCATGTACTATATATTTCAGTCAGCATCTCGATTTGTTCTTTCAATATACCCGATAACGCAATTTTTCCATGAGGCTTACAAGCCTTTGCTATGAGGGGTGCCAGAACGGACAGCGCGCTAGATAAAATATTTGCAACCACTATATCGGCTTCAAAAGTGAGTGATGATTCCGAATTGTAAAACTGCACATCGGCATGATTTTCTTTTGCATTATGTGTGCTTGCAATAATGGCTTGTGGATCAATATCAACACCTATGACTTCTTTTGCACCACATTTTTTTGCTGCAATAGACAAAATACCTGACCCACATCCGTAATCTAAAACATGATCATTGATATTTACTTCTTTAATAAGCCACTCTAAACATAAATGTGTTGTCGGGTGACTTCCTGTCCCAAATGCCAATCCAGGGTCTAAAATAATATTGATGGCATCAGGATTGGGTGAAGTATGCCAGCTTGGCACGATCCAAAGCTTATCAAGGATATTGATGGGTTCAAATTGTGATTGAGTCAAAGCAACCCAATTTTGTTCTTCGACAGAATCAAGTGTGTAATCAATATGAGATAAACCAGTAATAGTTTTTAGTTCGTTAATGATGGTGTCGATAGATACGGCTGCATCAAAAAGAGATTCAACTGTATTGTGTTGCCATATTGTATTGCTGGGAATATTGGGCTCACCAAAAAGTGCTTCTTCATTTTCGCTATTAAGATAAGAGTCTTCGATAGAGCAGGAAAGTGCGCCGAGTTCGATTAAAGCATCACTCATCATATGTGCATATGCTGCACTTGCTCGGATTTTAAGATTAATCCAAGCGGCCATTTATTTTTTTTGTATGCCGAGTTTTTTTTCTAAATAATGAATGCTGACACCGCCATTGTTAAACGCAAGATCAGCCATGAGGTCTTTGTGTAACGGAATATTTGTTTTAATACCTTCGACTACCATTTCAGATAAAGCAACGCGCATTCTCGCAATAGCTTGATCGCGCGTATCACCATAAGTAATTAATTTACCAATCATGGAGTCATAATTCGAAGGCACGGTGTAACCCGCGTAGGTATGAGTGTCTACTCGAACCCCTGGGCCTCCTGGCATATGGAACGTAGTGACTTTTCCAGGCGAAGGTAAAAAGTTATAAGGATCTTCCGCATTAATTCGACATTCAATTGCATGCCCTTTAAAGATAATATCTTTTTGTTTAAAAGGTAATTTTTCACCGCAAGCAATCTTGATTTGTTGTTGAACAATATCAATGCCTGTTATAAATTCTGTAACAGGATGTTCAACTTGTAATCGTGTATTCATTTCAATGAAATAAAATTCATTGTTTTCATATAAGAATTCGAAAGTACCTGCACCACGATAATTAATTTTTCGGCATGCTTCTGCGCAACGCCCACCAATTTTTTCACGGATTTTTTGTGATAAACCTGGTGCTGGTGCTTCCTCAATAATTTTTTGATGACGACGCTGAAGCGAGCAATCGCGCTCACCCAGATATACAGCATTACCATGCTCATCAGAAAGTATCTGAAATTCAACATGGCGAGGTTTTTCTAAATACTTTTCCATATATACAACAGGGTTGCCAAAAGCAGCTTGCGCTTCCTGTTTGGTCATATTGACTGAAGCAATTAAAGCAGCCTCAGTGTGGACTACGCGCATGCCTCTCCCACCACCACCACCAGCAGCCTTAATAATAATGGGGTAACCAATTTTTTTAGCAATGGCAATGATTTCTTTGGGCTCATCAGGAAGCGCACCCTCAGATCCAGGAACACAAGGCACCCCCGCTTCTTTCATGGCGTTTTTTGCGCTAACTTTGTCGCCCATGAGGCGAATCGTTTCTGGACGGGGACCTATAAATACAAAACCACTCTGTTGAACGCGCTCAGCAAAATCTGCATTCTCGGACAAAAAGCCATAGCCGGGGTGAATGGCCTCTGAATCAGTAACTTCCGCAGCGCTAATGACAGCTGGGATATTTAAATAACTTTGTGTGGAAGGCGCCGGGCCAATACATACTGACTCATCAGACAATTTGACGTATTTTGCATCGCGGTCTGCTTCGGAATGGATAGTAACTGTTTTAATGCCAAGCTCGCGACATGCGCGCAAAATTCTAAGTGCTATTTCGCCACGATTGGCGATCAGTATTTTTTCAAACATAAAATAAGTTAGCCAATAATAAAGAGAGTTTCACCGTATTCAACGGGCTGGCCACTTTCAACCAAGATCTTCTTAATCGTGCCAGTAGCGTCAGCTTCAATTTCATTGAGTAATTTCATGGCTTCAATGATACAAAGAGTGTCACCTTTAGTGACTTTGGAGCCTACATCGACAAAAGCTTTGGCATCAGGCGAAGGTGAACGATAGAACGTTCCCACCATAGGTGAATTTACTGCATGGCCATCTATTTTTTCTGCAATAGGCTTAGTTTCTGAAGTTACCCCCCCGTCTGACGGAGCGGCCATTTGAGGCTGATGCCCCATTTGCTGAGGTGCTTGTATATAGTGTGTCATAGGTGCCGCTTGATTCATAAGTTGCCGGCTGATTTTTACTTTTTCTTCACCTTCGGTGAGTTCAAGTTCGGCGATACCAGACTCTTCTACTAAATCGATTAATTTTTTAAGTTTGCGTAAATCCATAATGACCTCTTTTTAAAACTTTAAGCGTTAATTGCAAAATTAAGGGCTGCTATATAACCATCCGCACCTAGGCCGCTAATCACCGCGACTGCGATATCAGAAAAATAGGAGTGATGCCTAAAAGGCTCCCTTGCATACACATTCGATAAATGAACTTCAATAAATGGCACCTTGACGGCCGAGAGCGCATCACGCATTGCAACAGATGTGTGGGTATAGGCTGCCGGATTAATAATTAGGAAATCTACCTTGTCATTGTGAAGCGACTGGATTTTGTTTACCAAGTCTCCTTCGCTATTGCTTTGCATGGTTTCAAGCTTAATAGACTTCGCTGATGCTATGGTTTTTAAAGCTTGATCGATGTCTTCTAAGGTCTGTTTACCATAGTGCTGTGGCTCACGCTCACCAAGAAGGTTAAGGTTGGGCCCGTGCAAAACTAAGATTGATTTTGTTGCCATGTGTTACGTTTTTTCTTGAATCTATGGAAGTTAATTTTGCCGAAAATAACGTTTTTTGTCTACAAATTAGACGAAATTAAGGAAAATTAAGGGCTTTTTGAGGGTTGCAATAAAGGCTTGATTATGGCATCCAATTGGTCTTTATTTACACGACCGAGAATCGTTTTTTGGATGTTACCGTCTGAATCGATAATTACAGTATAAGGCAAAATACCCTCATTGTTCCCTAAATTCTTACTCAAAATCACGCCTTTATCTTCATCTACAAATATAGGGTACGCTACCTTTGTTTGTTTAAGATAAGATTTCACGGCCTTTTCCTCATCAATCGCAATGCCAACTACCACAAGGTTTTTAGATTTATTCTCAGCATATACTTTAGATAATTCAGGCATTTCTTCACGACAAGGCTCGCACCAAGTTGCCCAAAAATTAAGCACAATAGTTTTATCCTGAAATTGTTTAAGACTTTGAGGCCTGCCGTCAGGGTCATTCATCATGGTTGTATAGAGAGGGGTAGTCGAAGGAGCATTTTTCTCAGATGGCATTAAAAAAATGCGAGAAAAAGAAAAGCCTAAGAAAATAATAACAACCAAATAGATGGCTAAATGAAGTTTGGTTTTATTGATTTTCATGTTGGAGCGTTTTAAGGTGGTCTAGCATTTGAGATACGTTCTTGTAGCCTACAATTCTATAAGTGCGTAATTCGCTATGCTGCTTATCAAAAAATAAGATGGCTGGCGGCCCGTAAAGATTGAAATGTTTTAAGAGGGCTTTATGGTTAGCATTATTTTTAGTGACGTCAATTTGAAGCAATCTATATTCTTTGAGGTGCTCCTTGACTTTTGGATTACTAAAAGTAAGTTTTTCATATTCTTTACAAGACACACACCAGTCTGCATAAAAATCTAGCATGATCATTTTGTTATCGCGCTGATTAAGTTCTCTGGATAAATCATCGAGATTTTGAATTTGCTTAAAAGGCAAAACAGAAACGTGATTAGGCTTTGTGATGTTAGAAATATCTTCATTATCAGAAACATTCATTTTTTGAAGAGTTAGGCCAAAAAGTAAAATGGAAGCAATGAGCGTTACAAAAGCTAAGAGATGAACCCAAGACATCGACTTATATTTGAAGCGACGGGCTGCAAAAAATAAATATATAGAGAGTGCGAGTAATAGAGCACTATAAGCAATCTGATCAAAATGTTCAGGGAATAGTGGACTCATAATAAAAAGGCCCATGGCAATTAAGATAAAGCCAATCAGTTCTTTAACAATAATCATCCAATGGCCACGCTTTGGCAGCCATTGATCAGAAAAAATACCAATGAGCAGAAGCGGGATACTCATTCCAACAGAGAGTGTAAATAAAGCTAAGCCACCTAAGATAAAATCTTGTGATTGATTGATATAAATGATTGCCCCTGCGAGGGGAGGCGCGATGCAAGGACTCAATACAAGAGATGAAATCATACCGATAATAAAAACATTAAGATATCTACCTCCTTCTACGCGAAGGATAGATGTTGCAATAAAATTTTCAATAAAGTGAGGTAATTTGAGAGCATATAAATCAAACATAGAAAGAGCTAAAAGAATAAAAACAATGCCGAGGGTAATCATGAGTAAGGGACTTTGAATGCTTGACGTAATTAAATTACCTGACAATCCTGCAAAAATACCTATCAAGGTATAAGTAAAAGAAACGCCACCCACATAACTCAATGACAGAAAAAAATCTTTTAAGCGTGTTTGCTGAGAGGGGCGCTTATGTGATGCAAAAATAATACTTGATAAAATAGGAATCATGGGAAGCACACAGGGCGTTAAAGAAAGCAAAAGCCCTGCAATAAAGAATCCCAATAAGATAAGACCAATATGTTGTGATTGAAGTAAAAATTGCATCGTATCAACTTCAGAATTAGAGCTGACCGCGTTTAAGTTTTTGTTTTGAATGCTATCGAATTTAAATGCTTTTGTAATGGGAGCATAACAAAGACCTTTTTGGCTGCATCCTTGATAAGTCAGGCTTATCTCTTTTGGTGGATGAGTTGGGTCATATGGAATAGAGGCATTTAAAGTGTCATGATAAATTTCTGTTTTTCCGAAGTGTGGGTCTGTTTTAATTTCAGCTGTTGGCAAAAGCATTTGTTTTTGAACAATATGATCAAATTCAACTCTCAATTTATTGCGATAAAGATAATAGTCTTTAGCAATAAAGAACGCCGCCTCAATTGATTGAGGATTTTTCTTAATTGTTAATTGAAAAGCTTCGTCAGGCGGTAAGAATGCATTTTTATCTTTTAAGAATAAAGAGTCATTAGCATGTGCGCTGTTGATGAGTAAGCCGATAAAAAATAAACCAAATAAGATTGTTATTTTTTTTGATAAAGAAAAAATACGGCTAAACATGAATAACGGCCTTTAATTAATAAGAAATGAGTCGGTTGGAGTTAATTTGTCACAAAAACGTTCCTTAAGTATTATTCAAAGAAGCTCTTAAGCACAACGATCATTTATTACATATAATTCTAACTAGATTAATAGAATAACCTAATGCGATTACTTTTTACTATTCTTTTATTGTCCTTCCCAGTCATTGAGATATGGGGCATTTTTAAACTAAGCACTCTTTATGGCTGGTGGTTTTTTCTTTATATGGTTTTAGTCAGTTATCTTGGTTGGCGGTTAATTAAAGAAGAAAAACAATTAGTTTTTGCAAAGTTTATGGGAGCAATGAGCCAAGGTAGCAACCCAATTAAAGTTATGATTGGAAGTGCTCGTAATTTATTTGTAGGCCTCTTATTTATTATTCCTGGCGTAATTACGGATCTCTTTGCAGTCATATTGTTGCTTATTCCTATTAAAAATAACGCTTCTCAAAATATTAATCCATCAGAAGAAGATGTGATCGAAGGAGAGTATCGTCGCGATGATGAGCTTTTAAAATAATGAGTTACACCATAAAACTTTTACCAAGTGGCCTTGTCTTTCAAGCTAAAGGAAGTCAAACCATTATAGAGGCCGCCATAGATGCAGGTGTTCATCTGCCTTATGGTTGTAGAAATGGTGCTTGTGGCGCATGCAAAGGTAAAGTGGTTGAAGGAAAAGTGCATTTAGAAGATTATCAGTCATCCGTGATTTCAGAAGAAGAAATTAAAAATGGCATGACATTGTTTTGTAAGGCAATCGCTATTGAAGACTTAACTATTGAAATTAAAGAGCTAGCTATCACTAACAATATTAGACCTAAAATCTTTCCAGTGCGTGTTGAGGCTTTAGAAAAGCTCACTCATGACGTAATGCTGATGAAGCTTAAGCTCCCAAGTACTGACAAACTGCAATTTGTAGCAGGACAATATCTAGAATTTTTACTTAAAGATGGAAAGAGGAGAGCATTTTCAATTGCGAGCCCTTCTCACGAGTCTTCCTTGCTTGAAATACACCTGAGGCTCATTCCAGGCGGGGAATTTACAGAATATGTATTTAAAGAAATGACAGAAAAATCTATTCTGCGCGTGGAAGGACCTTTTGGTAATTTTTATTTACGCGAAGATTCTGAAAAAACTATTATTTTCGTAGCTGGCGGAACGGGCTTTGCACCTATTAAGGGCATGATTGAAGAGTCCATTCAAAAAGGTATGCAGAGACCTATCAAGCTTTATCGTGGCGCACGCGTATTGGAAGATTTATATATGGATGCATTATGCAAAAAATGGGCAAATGAATTTTCGCATATTGAATACATTCCTGTGTTGTCCGAATCTCTTCAAGAAGATGCTTGGCATGGACGAAATGGATTAGTGCATGAAGCTGTATTAAAAGATTTTGTAAATTTTAATGACTATCAATTGTATTGTTGTGGCGCTCCTCAGATGGTAGAAGTTGCACACAAGGCATTTATTAAAGCAGGGCTACCGGAGGATGAGTTTTATTCGGATGCTTTTACGTTTGCAGCGCCTGTAAAAAAATAAACAGGCATAAAAAAAGGCGCTAAAAGCGCCTTTTTCTTTAGTACTGATAAGCAAATTACTTAGCAGCTTTAGCATCAGCAGCTGGTTTAGCAGCTTTAGTATCAGCAGCTGGTTTAGCAGCTGGAGCAGCTTTAGCATCAGCAGCTGGAGCAGCTTTAGCATCAGCAGATGGTTTAGCAGCGTCAGCAGCAAATGCATTTAATGAAAGAGCGAATAAACCTACAACTAATGAAGCGAATAACTTAGACATGTAATTTCCTTAAATATTAAATTAAATAATATATGTATCGATTTGTAACAATATTGACACATATCAACCGTGTATAAATCACGATTTGCGCGAATTATACATGAGCTATAATTTTTATCTACCAAAAATATAACTTACCACTATGGACTTAACTTTTCGGGAAAAGTTCCTCGCTGTCGAAAGAGTTTGCGTTTAAAAGAAATATTTAATTAAAGCAACTTTGTAATAGAGCGTTATAAACTCAGGCATAGATTGCTTCTCAGACTCCACAACTAAACTAGCAGCATCAAAAAATTGCCTACAGTGTCCTAAAAGCGAAGCATAAGCTTTATGTTGAAAGAGGATTATTTCTTTTGCTTATTTTTTTAAAATCTAAAATTAGTGATCGATTGTCTCTAAAAGCTTTTTCATCATAGATTGATCAGATGGTTCGTCTGACGAAAAAGTCATAAAAGACTCTCTCTCAAGAACATTGACCATTCTCGGATGATTTACAATAAAAAGTACGTCCTTTAAAAAATTCATTTCTTTTAAGCGACTTAAACGAACAAACTCTTTACATGCCTCAGAGCTTGTAATAAGAATCGCTGAAATATGAATTTTTTCAGAGAAGGTTTTAAGTAAATCTAAATTGGTTTGCGGAAACGTGCGGGTATAACATTCAGCGTAAGTTACTTCAGCGCCTCGCGCTCTTAATATTTCAGCTAGAGTTTCTCGGCCACCCTCACCTCTAAAGATTACAATTTTTTTATTCTTAATATCATTCATTTCTTCGGTAGCAAGCAAGCCCTCGCTATCAAAGTTTTCATCTGGTATGAGTACATGATTTACATCAAATAATTTCAATGCCTTTTGAGTGGAGGGACCAATAGCTGCAAACTTTGTTGATTCGGGTAATGTATGAAAAGCATGTTTGACTGCTGGCATACCAAATTGCACTGCATTAGAACTAATAAAAATAGCCCAATCATAATCATTCAATTTTAAAACGACATTTTGAAAAGTTTCGTTTTGACTTTTTGATTGAATTTCAAGCAAAGGAAATTCGATAGGATGCCCTTGATGATCATTGACCAAGACTTTGATCTCTCCAGTTTGATGAGAAGGCCGAGTAATGACAATACCGGTTTGATGGAGTTCTTTTTTACTCATAGAACAAGACTCGCTAAGATTTTATCGGCACCCTGATCAAGAAGTTGCTTCGCAAGCTTTTCGCCAAGCTTTTCAGCATCCTCAATAGAGCCTTCAATGCTATCTTTAATCATTTCTTTTCCATCTATGGAAGCTACAAAACCTTGAAGCTTGAGTATTTTTTTTTCAATAATTGCGTGGGCACCCAAGGGAACATTGCAACTACCACCTAAAGTTCGGCTCATAGCTCTTTCGGCTAATACGCAGTAAGCCGACTCTTGATGATGCAGAGGTTTTAACAGCTCAACAAGATCCGAACGCACTTTTAATATCTCAATAGCAAGTGCACCTTGCCCAACGGCAGGAATAGAATTTTCAGGGGACATGTACTGTCGTATACGTGTTTTTAATTTCAGTCGAATGAGCCCCGCCGCTGCCAATATAATGCCGTGATATTGTTTTTTATCGAGTTTTCTTAAGCGTGTTTGGAGATTGCCTCGTAATGGTTCAATTACAAGCTCAGGGAACCGGCGTTGTAATTGGCTTTGTCGGCGAAGACTTGAGGTGCCTACAATACTTCCCGGTGGTAACATTTCGAGCGCCCCAAAATCATTAGAAATAAATGCATCTCTTGCATCTTCTCGCTTGCCAATCGCAGCAATCATAAATTCTTCACTCAAATGCATGGGTAAGTCTTTAAGTGAGTGCACCGCAATATCAGCTTCTTTGTTTTGCAATGCGACTTCTAATTCTTTAATAAAAAGACCTTTACCGCCAATCTTAGAGAGAGATTTATTTAGTGTTTTGTCACCTTGAGTCGTCATGCCAAGAATAGTGACTTCTAATCTTGGATATAAAGATACAAGTTCTGATTTGATATATTCGGCTTGCCATATTGCAAGCTCACTTTCGCGTGTCGCGATGGTTATGTGTGTAGGATGGGTCATATTTGAATTTAAAACGACTGTGTCATTTTATCATAAGCTAGGCCATTGAAAATTTAGAAAATCATAAGCTTTAGCATATACTTTCATCTATGGCTAAAAAAGATATAAAAAAAGCGAATTGGTCGGGCAGATTTAATGAGCCTGTGACTGAACTCGTCAAAAGATTTACAGCTTCTATTGGATTTGATCATAAACTAGGTCTACATGATATTGAAGGCTCACTGGCTCATGCGGAAATGCTGGCCGCACAAAAAATTATCACGCAAAAAGATTTAAAAGCGATTGAAAGCGGATTACAAAGCATCCAAAAAGAAATTTTAGCTGGTACCTTTAAATGGTCTATAGATTTAGAAGACGTACATTTGAATATTGAAAAAAGGTTGACTGATAAAATTGGTGAAGCCGGTAAGAAATTACATACAGGAAGATCAAGAAATGACCAGGTCGCAACTGATTTGAGATTATGGTTAAGAGCAACCATAGATGAAACGATTCAAAAAATTAAAACACTTCAGTTATCCGTTGTTCAGTTAGCAGATAAGCATCAAAAAACAATTATGCCTGGATTCACTCATCTCCAAGTCGCACAGCCTGTGACCTTTGGCCATCACTTGATGGCTTATTATGAAATGTTGCAAAGAGATTTGACAAGATTTGAAGATGCCAGAAAAAGAATGAATCAATTACCTTTAGGATCAGCAGCGCTTGCTGGTACAAGTTATCCCATCGATAGACCTAAGGTTGCTAAAAAACTTAAATTTGACGGTCTATGTGAGAACTCAATAGATGCAGTTTCAGACAGAGATTTTGCAATTGAATTTACTTTTGTATCATCTTTACTCATGACCCATTTATCTAGATTTTCAGAAGAGCTCATCATGTGGTCGAGCCCTATGTTTGGATTTGTTGAAATCGCTGATAGATTTTGTACCGGTTCATCCATCATGCCCCAGAAAAAAAATCCAGATGTGCCCGAATTGGTGAGAGGAAAAACAGGCAGAGTCACAGGCCATTTAATGAGCCTTCTTATGCTTATGAAAGCGCAACCACTTGCTTACAATAAAGACAATCAAGAAGACAAAGAACCTCTTTTTGATACTGCAAATACTATTTTAGATGTACTCACCATTTATGCGGACATGCTTAGAAGCATTTCGGTCAATGAAAAAAATATGAAGGAATCTGCTTTAAAAGGTTATGCGACTGCAACAGACTTGGCCGATTATCTTGTGATCAAAAGTGTGCCATTTAGAGATGCGCATGAGATTGTGGCAAAAGCCGTAAACGCAGCTATTAAAAAGAAATGTGATTTATCAGAACTCAAGATAGATGAATTGAAAAAATTTAGTAAAATGATTTCAAACGATGTTTATAGCTATTTAACCCTCGAGGGTTCAATTAAATCGAGAAATCACATTGGCGGCACATCTTTTGAGCAAGTCAAAAAATCGATCGAAAAAGCTAAAAAAAGATTAAAAGAATAGTTCTTTTAGCTGTTTTCTAATTTTACAGACCAACCTCCACCTAAAGATTTAAATAACTCAACGCTCGCAATTAATCTTAATTGTCTTTTTTGAAGATAAGCAATCGACGCATCGTTGTAAACACGCTGAGCATCAAGATATTCCAAGTAACTTGAATAACCGGCTTTGTATCGGTTCGATGCAATACCCATAGCTTTCTTCGCCGCATCTTGTGTGAGTTTTAAATCATTTTCTTGCTCGGTGTATTCTTTTAAAGATACAAGTGCATTATTTACTTCTTTAAAAGCATTTTGTATAGAAGATTCATAATAGCTAAGCGCTTGTTTTTGTTTGGCTGTTGCTTGACTGACTCTTGCTTGAGCTCTTCCTGAGTCAAAAATCGGAAGTGTTAAGCCTAAGCCTATTCCCCATATGTCTGAACCAGTTTTATTAATATTTTTTAATTCAGCACTCTCTCTTCCAAAATTTGCCGTAAGGATAATGTTTGGAAAAAGTGCTGCTTTAGCCACCCCAATATTTGCATTAGCTGCAATCATTATTTGTTCGGCTTCTTTAACATCTGGCCTTGATTCTAAAAGCGATGAGGGCATATTAGCTGGTGGGATTGGAGGCGTGACCAAAGCGTCAAATCTATTTTCAGGAATATTTAAATTCATATCACCTGATAAAAGAATAAGCTGATTAGAAACGACTTCACGTTGACGAATAAGATCACTCAGTTGAGCAGATAGATTATTAAAAGCCGCCTCAGCTTGATGAAGATCGAGTGCAGATATAAGTCCGCTCTCTAAACGCTTTTTAGTGAGCTCTAAATTTTCTTTCCGATATCCAACGTTATCTTTTAAAGCCAATATTTGAGAATCGATACTTCGCATTAATAAGTAATTACTTGCAAGAGTGCTTTGTAAACTTAATACCACAGTATCTTTTGAATATTGAGATGAAATATATTCTGCACGAGCTGATTCTTTCGCTCGACGTAATCTTCCCCAAAAATCTAGCTCAAATGATGTGCCGAGTTGAATATTGAAATTTTTACGAAATGGTGGAAAGCTTGAGCGAAAGATACCATTTTCAGTGGCTTTAGTCCTATTTCCTTGAGACGTTAAATCTATCGAAGGTATCAAAGCCGCACCTATTTGTTGCAGGTATGCATCAGCCTCCTCCAAACGCGCAATCGCTGCATTAATATCTGTATTTTTCTTTAATGCTTTATCCATTAACTCATCAAGTGCCGGGTCTTGATAAAGTTTCCACCACATATTTAAATCTGTCACCACATTGTCTTTATTAATTTCCTGGCGATAAGCGTTGGGCAAATTAATTTCTGGGCGTTTGTAATCAGGCCCAACTAGAGTGCAACTTGCAACCAAAATTAGCAATATTAAAAATATGATTTTCATATTTTATTTTTTAAACTCTTCAGCAATTTTGATATAAGTGCCAATACGATCTTTCTGATGTTTACTTAACCATACAAAAAATAGCGGAATAAAAATAGTTGCAATAAAGGTTGCTAATATCATGCCACCAAAAACACCAGTCCCCATAGATTGACGTGCCGCAGCACCGGCGCCTGTTGCAAAAACAAGAGGCACAATACCAAAAACGAAAGCCATTGACGTCATCACAATAGGTCTAAATCGGAGACGCGCAGCTTCAACCGCAGCCTCCATGAGGGGCATACCTTCTTCCATTTTTTGACTGGCAAATTCCACAATTAAAATTGCATTTTTAGCAGCGAGGCCAATCAAGGTGATTAAGCCAATCTGAAAATAAATATCATTTGGCATACCGCGCACTAGAATAGCAATGAGCGCGCCAGTCATTGCAAATGGCACAGCCATAATTACTGCGAGAGGAAGTGCCCATGTTTCAAACTGTGCGGCTAAAATCAGAAATACCATAATAATGGCAAAACCAAATGCGAAGAGCGCCGCAGAACCCGTGCGCTTTTCTTGATAGGCTTGTCCTGTCCAAGCCATTTGATAACCCTCAGGTAAACTTTCTTTCGCAATTTTTTCAACAAGCTTAATGGTGTCGCCCGAACTAACACCAGGGGCTCCTCCTGCTAAGACTTTTGCCGAGAGAAGTCCGTTAAAACGTTCGAGTTGTTCAGCACCTACAATACTATTGACTGTGCTAATCGCTGAGAGGGGAATCATAGCGCCTGTATTTGATCGCACATACACTTTACCGAGATCATCTGGACTCATTCGATAAGGCGCTTCCGCTTGAAGCTGAACACGATAAGTTCTACCTGATTTATTAAAGTCATTAACATACAGTGAGCCCATAGTGCTTTGCAGAGTGTCATAAATACTCGAAATAGGGATGCCTAAGCTCATCGCTTTAGCTTCATCTACTTCAATAAAAAGTTGCGGTACAGTAGGCCTAAAAAAGGAATTAATGCCTATAAGACGTGGTTCTTTTTTAAGTGCTTCAATGAACAAATTCACTGCAGCAAATAAACGTAATGGGTCAGTGTCGCTTCTACTTTGGACATAAGTTTCCATACTACCTGAGCTGCCTAATCCACGAATTGAAGGAGGGTTAAATGCAATAGCAAGGCCATCGGGTTGCATCATACCAATACCAAAAAGTTTTTTTACAATATCACCTGCGGAGCTTTTTCGTTCCGCCCAATCTTTTAATCTTACAAACATCGTAGCTGCATTTGATTTGTTGCCGCCTCCAATCAAGTCGTAACCATTTACAGCAAACTGAAAAGTAGTTGCAGGATCCTTGGCAATTGCAGAACGAACAGCTTCCGTTGTTTTAGAAGTGCGACTAATTGTAGCGCCATCCGGCAACATCACAGCTGTAATAACGTATCCTTGATCTTCGGAAGGTATAAAGCTTGTAGGCGTATATTTAAAAAGGAATATAGAGGCAATCACAATTCCAACAAAGACAATGCCCCCAATAAAGCGGTGGTGCAATGTGCTATTAACGACCTTAATATAAAAATTGGTTAAGCGAGTAAATCCTCCATTAAAGCGATCAAAAAATTTTGAACTAATAGAGTTCGGATTTAAGATAATGGCACAGAGTGCCGGCGTCAGCGTGAGGGCCACAACACCAGATATCACAACAGCAATAGCAACTGTCACAGCAAATTGGCGATAGAGTTCTCCTGCGATACCACCCATAAATGCCACAGGCACAAATACAGCGCATAACACTAATACAATGGCAATGACTGCAGCAGAGACTTGTTCCATGGATTTAATAGCAGCTTTAATCGGAGACAGTTTTTCTTCTGCCATTAAGCGTTCAATATTTTCTAAAACGACAATGGCATCATCGACCACAATACCTATAGACAAGACCATCGCGAAGAGTGTCAGTGTATTGATTGAGAAACCAAAAAGATATAGCCCTGCAAAAGTACCTATTAAAGATATAGGTACAGCGATAATAGGAATTAAAGTTGCACGCCAGTTTTGTAAAAATAGAAACACGACAATCACTACAAGAAGCATTGCTTCACCAAGCGTTTTAAAGACTTCTTTCATGGAAGCTTTTACAAAATTACTTGTGTCATAAGGAATTTCGAAATCCATTCCTTTAGGAAAGCGTCCTTTAAGTTCAGCCATTTTTTCTTTAATGCCCTTTGCTGTATCAAGAGCATTAGCGCCTGTTTGAAGGAAAATAGGAATACCTACGCCTGGTTTACCATTTAATGTTGTATTGATGTCGTAGGTTTGTGCACCCAATTCGACCCTTGCAATATCTTTAAGATAAAGAATACCGTTTGGCCCACCAGCTCTAACGATAATATTTCCAAATTCATTAGGATCAAGCAAGCGGCCTTTTGCATTGACTGTATATACTAGTTGTTGCTCATTTACAGAAGGTTCCTGACCAATTTTACCTGCCGCATATTGTGCATTTTGGCTTTGAATTGCAGCTGCAATATCAGAGGTGGTAATACCAAGTTGTGCCATTCGATCTGGTTTTAGCCAGATCCGCATAGAGTAATCGCGGGCACCAAAAATATTAGCATCACCAACACCTTTGACGCGTTTGATTTCATCTAATACATTTAGCGTTGCATAGTTACTTAAATAAAGCGGATCAAATTGTTTGTCTTTTGATGTGAGCATCACCACCAAAAGAATGTCATTTGATTTTTTTTGCACAATCACACCTGTGCGCCTTACCATTTCTGGTAATCGAGGCGAGGCGATGTTGACACGATTACTTACATTAAATGTAGCCTGATCAATGTTGGTGCCAATTTCAAAAGTAGCAGTAATGTTAAGTGTGCCGCTAGAGTCCGTGCTTGAATTAAAATAAAGAAGACCTTCAACGCCACTTAGCTGCTCTTCAATGGGGCCTGCAACTGTTTTCGAGAGTGTTTCGGCACTTGCACCTGGGTAAGTGATAATGACTGTAGGTGGCGCAATTTGCGGATATTGTGCAATGGATAATTTAAGTGCAGCAGCAATACCAGCTAGGACAATAATGATTGAGATTACCGCAGCAAAAATGGGCCGCGTAATAAAAAATTTACTCATTATTTTTTGAAGCTAGGCATGTTAGTCACAGGCATGCCAGGACGTACTTTGATAAGATTGTCGATAATGACTTTATCGCCCGCTTGAAGACCGCTTAGAATAACCCAATCTTTACCTTTCCATTGGCCAGTCACAACAGGACGGGGTGTCGCTTGACTTTTTTCATTGACCACAAATACAAATTTACCTTGATCAGAATTAAGAACCGCTAACTGAGGCAATAAAAATACACCATCTTTTTTACCTGTATTCACACGAACACGCACAAATTGGCCAGGTAAAATTTGACGCTCGTTATTTTCAAATGTTGCCCGGAGTTCTTGAGTACCAAGTGATGGATTGATTTCGCTTGCGGCAAAGTTTATTTTGCCTTTTTTCGGATATTCATTTCCATCAGAAAGGATCATTGAAACTTCTTGAATGTTTTTTTCATTTAATGCACCACCCAATTGTTTAAGTTCATTATCCGAAAAACTAAAACGCACCCAAATTGGATTTACTTGAGCTAATGTCGTAAGTAGACTTGTATTAGCAGAAATAAGCGCACCTTCAGAAAATTGAAAGCGACCAGAAATACCATCGACAGGCGCGGTAACATTGGTATAAGAAAGATTGAGTTCTGCCTGTCTTAAGTTTGCTCGGCTCTGGGCGAGAGCCGCAACACTAATCGATTCATCTGATGTTGCATTATCAAATTCACGCTGACTAATTGACTGGGATTCGATCAAAGTTTCTAAACGTTTTTTTTCTCGCTTAGCTTGTTCGGCTCGAGCAAGACTCTGATTGTATTGAGCACGCGCTTGATTTAAGGCTATTTTGTATGGCTCGGGATCAATCTCAAATAAGGTTTGACCAGCTTTAACTGGGGAACCTTCATTGTATTTTCGTTTTAATAAAATACCGCCAACACGAGGCCTAATTTCGACTTCTTTAGCGCCTTCTGTTTGGCCTACTGCTTCAGCTGTAATAGGGATACTCGAAGGTGACACTTCAAGCATGGTTACGGGCATTACAAAATTAGGTGGCATGCCACTTTGCTCAGGGGGTTTATGGCAGCCAGCCAAGAAAAGCATTATAAAAGGTAGGAGCAAAATAGATCTTAATGGCGATAAATAGCTTAACAACTGAAACTCCAACCTAAAAAATATGGATGTAGGAAATGTCCTAAAGTATGGCTATATTTTACTCTGAAACTATGGATGCAAGGGGTTAAGCCTCAGTTTTTTAAAGCTTAGATATTAAATCTAGCTCTTAAATTTTGTAGATAAATAAATAAGGTAAGTGCCAATGATGATATCAAGAAAAATCCATACCATTATTGGAAAGTAAAATGGGACGAAAGGATTGTCTATAATTAAGACGCCAATTAAAAAAGCAATATGAGGTGTATTAAGCTTTACCCATTTGTTAAGCAAAATAAATCGATTGTTAATTAAAAAGAGTAAATCATGAGCAGGCAATTTAAATTATTAATATTTTTTTTCTTTGCATTATTTATATCCATGATAATAGTAGGGTGCAGCGATAAAGAAAAAGTTGTTATTACTAATATTAAGCAATTAAATGATAAAGAGTTTGGAATCCCCACAGGGACAGTCGCTGATAAGCTTGTATTATCAGTATTTCCAAATGCAAAATTTCAATATTACAATTCGGTTCTTGATGCGGCCATAGCTGTTAAGCATGGAAAAGTTGATGCTGCAGCCTATGATGAACCAATATTAAGGAATATAGCAGCAAAAAATCCTGGTTTAACTGTACTTCCCGAAATGATCACCAAGGATGATTATGGATTTGCAGTTCGGCTAGAGGATAGTGATTTAAAAAATACGATCGATGATGTTGTTAAAGGCTTAAAAACAAGAGGTGATTATGAGCTGATGCTTAAGCGTTGGTTGCCAAAAGAAGGGCAGCCCAAATCAATGCCCCTAATAGAAACAGGCAATAATGGTTCATTGAGGTTTGGCACTTCATCAGTGACCGAACCTTTTTCATTTGTTGATGAATCTCAGAAAGTGGTAGGCATGGATATAGAAATTGCATCACTGGTAGCTAAAAAACTTAATAAAAAATTAGAAATAGTTAATATGGAATTTGGCTCATTGATTCCAGCATTAGCTTCAAGGAAAGTAGATATGATTGGCGCATGCATAACTATTACTGAAGAACGATCAAAAAAAGTATTATTTTCCAGTCCATATTACACAGGTGGAATTGCTGCAATTGTAAATAAATAATTATTTATTTAAGAAAATAGATGAGCTAAGCCAAAAGCAGCCGAAGAAGCTAAGGCACCAATCACAAGTGTTTGCATCGCTGAACGTCCTTGACTCACCCCTGTGAAGCGACCTTTAATCCAACCAAAAAGTACGAGTGCAATACTTGTTGCTATGACCGACATTTTTAGAGCGGACATGATGTCAGATATAAAGAAATAAGGCATCAGTGGAATGAGTCCCCCTATAATATAAGCGATTGCAATAGTAGCTGCGCTGGTCACTGCTCTTTTCGGATCAGGCCTTTCTAAATTTAATTCAAATTTCATCATGAATTTTAGCCAGCGTTCACGATTAGAAGTGATGGACCTAACCACTGCTTTAAGCGCGCTCCCTTTGAGCCCATATTCTGAAAGTATTTCCTGAACTTCTAAAATTTCATGCTCACGTAAATGTTTAATTTCATAGGCTTCACGTTTTAATTCAGAATCATAATGTTCAATATCTGTTTTTCCAGCAAGATAGCCACCCAAGCCCATCGCAATCGAACCCGCCGCAACTTCGGCTAAGCCTGCTGTAACAATAATCGCTGATGAATCAACAGCTGCGGATAAGCCTGCAGCAAGAGCAAATGGAACAGTCAGTCCATCCGCCATGCCAATGACAATATCGCGGACTACTGCAGTTGAGGTAAAGTGTGTTTCAGAGTGATGCGAATGATGGTCGTTTGACATGAATATCTCTTTAAATTTTATGTTAATTTAAGTAAAAAATACTATATATTAGATTTTTTGTAATTTAAACATTTTTAAATATCTAAGGGCTCAAAAATGAAACAATGTACTTACAATATATTAGCTTTATTAGTCTTTGCTTTGTCTTTTTCTTACGTTCCAACTGCAGCATATGAATATCACTGTGTCTATGACGGCGTGACAACTTTTAATGTGCCTATCTTTATATTCCAACAAGTTTTTTTAGCTACAATTCTTTTCATCGTTAGTCGTTATGGTTTTAGAGATGGCAAAATGGTTTGCTGGGCAGCATGTGGAACTAAAAAGAATAAAAAGAAAAAATAGTTAATCAAGTTTAGCTTTATGTTTTGACTGCCTTTTAAACTTTGTTTTATCTTTTTCCACTTTGGGTTTAAAAGGCAAGTCAGCACGGGAAAGAGCGTAATGTGTCTGAGAGCGCAACTTAAGTTTACGAATTTGTTTCATAAAGCATTACGCAATAATATCTAATACGCCCCGCGTAATAAACTCAATCGCCATGGAACCTAGGAGTAAACCCATGACACGGGTAACTATTTTAGTACCTACTGCACCAATCACTCTAGAGATGCTTTCAGCAAAACTTAAAGTAAGCCAAATTGTTAGGGACACGAAAATACATGGCAGCACTAGAAAAGATAGATTTACAAAATTAGGGGCTTGGTGAGCAGCAATAATCATATTACTAATCGCGCCGGGTCCTGCTAAGAGAGGAATACTAAGTGGGACAAAGGCAATTAATTCTTTTTCTGACTTATTATTTTGTGTAGATTCCATAACTTGATTTCGTCCTAACATCATGTATATGGCCATGATCAGAAGAAGTATACCGCCGCAAATCTGAAAACTTGGCATAGAAATGCCAAAGATATTTAAGATTTTATCTCCGAGAAAAAGTGAAACTACAAGAATGATAAAGACAGTTAAAGCTGTCATCTTGGCTACATTTTTTTTATTAATCTTTTTATGTTGACTCGTTAAACTCAAGTAAATCGGTAAGCAGCCTGGGGGGTCAACAATTGCTATCATAGCGATTGTCGTTTTTATTATAAAAGTCCATTCAATCATCATAAATTTCCAAAGGTTAAAAAGTTTTAATAACTCACTGTTGATTCGATACCATTATTATGAAGCTGGTCTGCGATATTCTCTAATACATTAATATTTACTCTACCAAGACGATAAGCTTCTGGCTGCATGGATGGTCTTGCAATTCCATATAAATGAACACCTTTGATACTTTTCTTGGCGCTATCAATAAGTTTAATATATGCGTCAATCTCCTTATTATTAGGTTCTTTATTGTCGATGGTAAAAATACATGTTTGAACAAATGTAGGACATATTTCACTACAACGTTTTAATCGATCAATCGCTTGTTGTGGTTTTATATTAACTTGATTAATTACTTTAGTACTCTCTTCTAGCGCAGCATCGACCTTAAACCAGACTTCCCCGTTCATGTTTGCAAGCAATTGAATACCTTCAAGCACAGATTCTTTGTGCATTAAACTTCCATTAGTAATCAAACGAATTTTAATCTTATGAAGTAAGTTAAATTCTTCCAGTATCTTTTTAACAATTAAAATAACTTGTGGGAATTCTTCCGCACTTGTAGGCTCTCCATTGCCTGAAAAAGCAATGTCTTTTAAATGACGATCCTCAATTGCTACATTTTTCTCCATGTAATCGCCGTGAATAATTTCATAAAGAAAAAAACGTAGTTCATCTTCAAGCACATCGAGCTCAATAGGAGGGGGTGAGCCACGGGTAAGATTTGGAATTTCACAATAAATGCATTGCCAATTACAAGCATTATTTACATTTAAGTTAACACCAATCGATAAGCCGCCAGCACGCCTTGAAATAACAGAATAAATATATTTAAGACCACTTAATTCCCGGCTGTGATCATGAATACTAAGGTACTGTTTAGATACACTCATGTCTATTTAAGGGAGTTTAGACGGTCTTTTATCTGAGATAAGTCATAGCCCGCAATATAGGCATTGCTTAAAATTTCATCAATAGGCAAGGTTTTTGCATGTGAAAGTGCCCAAAGCATTGAACATCTTGTGCCAGTTCGGCAATAAGCAAAGATAGGCTTTTGAGCACCCTCAAAATAGCTACCAAATTGAGCAATATCATCATCTGAAATTTGCCCACCAATTACAGGCTGATGGATGGCTTTGATACCTAAATTTTGAGCTTCTTTTTCAATGACTGAAAAAGCTAGCTGTCCTTCGGATTCCTGGTCAGGGCGATTACAAAAAATAGTTTTGTAGCCTTGCGCTTGAATTTCTTTTAAGTCTTCAATCGTGATTTGATTAGAGACGGTAAGTTCGGTATTTATTTTTGCAAATTTCATAATTTCATTCTACTTTAAAAAAATACTCAATAGGTCATTTAAGAATCGCTGACCCAAAAGCGTTGGTTTAATCACTTCGTGATCCATGGTAATCAGTTTTTTATCTATCGCAGTTTTTAGCTCTTTATCGATTATCGAAATATTTAAACCCGTTTTATCTTCGAAGCTTTGAATACTAAAGCCATCGATAAGACGTAAGTGGTTCATCATAAATTCAAAAGCCAAATCACTTTCATGAATGATTGTTTCTGATTCAATCATATGTTGTGTGAGTACTTTTTCCATATATTGTTTCGGATTTTTATAGCGACTTTCGCGACTCATCTTGTCATGAAAGGTAAGTTTGCTATGCGCACCTGCGCCTATACCTAGATAATCGCCAAACTGCCAATAATTAAGATTATGTTCGCATTGTGATTTAGGTTTTGCAAAAGCAGAGGTTTCATAATGCTTGTAGCCATGCTGGTTTAAAATATCTTCAATAGTTTCTTGCATTATTGCACTCTCATCATCGAGCGGTAATTTGGGGGGGTGTTTAAAAAAGAATGTATTAGGCTCAATCGTTAAATGATAAAAAGATAAGTGCTGTGTATTAAAAGAGGTCGCAGTCTTAGCATCGTCTATCGCCTCATTCAATGTTTGGTGAGGGAGTGCATACATTAAATCTAAATTCACTTCATCAAAATGACGCATGGCAATTTCAATACCTTTTTTGGCTTCACTGCTATCGTGAATACGACCTAATGCTTTGAGATGGGCATCATTAAATGATTGAATACCTAAAGATACTCTTGTGACACCAGCTTCCTTGTAAGCTTCAAAATGATTGCTATCAATTGCGCCTGGATTAGCTTCAAGTGTAATTTCGGCATCATACAAAATAGGCGTGAGTGCACGAACCTGACTTAAAATTTTCTGAATAGCTTTCCCACTAAAGAGACTGGGTGTCCCACCACCAAAAAAAATGGAATGAATTTTTCTGCCCCAAATTTTAGGTAATGAATATTCAAGGTCCTTGATAAGTGCATCCACATACATGGATTCTAAATCAGTAAAGTTTTGAGCTTCTTTATGTTCGTGCGAATTAAAATCACAATAAGGACATTTTTTGACACACCAAGGGATGTGAATGTAAAGCGAGAGTGGCGGTGGCATAGCGAGTCTTGGTGTTTGACTCATAGAAGACTTATTTATTTTTTAAGTATGGATTAATAAGATCATCAACCATTTGATGAAGTGCCTCTTTCATTTGCTTTTCAGATACTTCCATTAAAAGACCGTCTTCAATGGCATCTTGAGAAAGCTGCTTTAATTCATCAAAGTTTTCTTTCATGACCTTAATTTTTTCTGTACACGACACTACTGACTTATCGTCACGAACCCAAGCAGGCCATTTATTTTTTAATTTATCCATATATCTGATTCAATTTCAATTTAAGTTTATGTAACGCTTGTCCACGATGACTAATTCGGTTTTTAATGTCTGTTGGTAATTCTGCCACAGCTTTTTCAGTCATATGATCTAAAAATAACGGGTCATAACCAAATCCCCCAGAGCCTTTAGGGGATTTTAAAATCTCTCCATGCCAGATACCTTCAGTAATGATAGGCTCAGGATCAAATTCATGTTTTACAAATACAATGACACAAGTGTAATGCGCTTTTCGATTTGATTCGTTTTCTAAACTTTTCAAAAGTTTTTCATTGTTTTTTTGATCCGATGAAGGTTCTCCTGCAAATCGGGCAGATAAAACGCCAGGTTTGCCACCGAGCGCATCCACACATATCCCTGAATCATCTGCGATTGCAGGTAGTTTTGATAAACGACTTGCATGCCTTGCTTTAGTGAGTGCGTTCTCAAGGAAGGTATGGAAAGGCTCCTCAGCGGCATCAATTTTAAAATGTGATTGAGGAAATATCTCAACGTTCATATCATCTAAGATCGATTGAATTTCGATGAGTTTTTTGGCATTGCTTGTTGCAATGACGATTTGGTTCTTCATGAAATTACTTTAAAACGTTTTTTTGTAATTGAATGAGTTCTTTAATGCCTTGCGCTGCAAGTTCAGACATCTGATCCATCATTTCTCGCGAAAAAGGCGCCCCTTCTGCGGTGCCTTGAATTTCCACAAACCCCCCTGAGCCTGTCATAACAATATTCATATCTGTGTCACAACTTGAATCTTCACTGTAATCCAAATCTAATAGTGGGTTTCCTTCGTGAAGCCCTACCGAAATGGCTGCTACATAATCAATGAGCGGCGATTCTGAAATCAGTTTTTTATCCATTAAATGTTTAATGGCATCGTGCATTGCGACATAAGCACCCGTAATACTGGCTGTGCGTGTGCCGCCATCGGCTTGAATGACGTCGCAATCAATTTGAATAGTGCGTTCGCCCAGTTTTTTTAAATCAATAATCGCGCGTAAGCTCCGTCCAATAAGACGTTGTATTTCTTGAGTCCGACCAGATTGTTTTCCGCGAGCTGCTTCTCTATCCATTCTCGATCCTGTCGATCTTGGGAGCATGCCATATTCAGCTGTAATCCAACCTTGACTTTGGCCTTTTAAAAAAGAAGGTACTTTTTCGTCAATACTTGCGGTGCAAAGCACATGTGTGTCACCGAATTTAATCAAGACGGAGCCTTCTGCATGTTTTGTGTAATGCCTAATAATTTCAACCGGTCTTAATTGGTTGTGAGCGCGTTGATTTAATCTCATAGTCTTCTTCCTCGGTAGAAGTCGTCATTATAAGCTAGCTTTAATTGATTGATATCTTGTCATTTAAAGGTTTTAGTCGCAAATGCAACTATAGATTGATAAAATGACATTTAATCATCGAATTGGATACCTTATGGCTTTAAGTATGACCGGTTTTTCCTTTAAAGAAGCAGATACTCAGCAAGGTATTTTGCTTCTTGAATTTCGATCTTTAAATAATCGATATCTAGAACTCCAGGTTAAATTGGATGAATCATTAAGGTCTTTCGAACCTATGATTCGGGATTTAATATCAGCCGAAATTAAAAGAGGTAAAGTAGATTGCAGAATTTATTTCAAATCTAAAACACATGCGCTTGATGTTAAAAATGTAGATCCTGCGAAGTTAAAACAACTTGCTAGCTCAGTCGATGAAATTGCAAAACATTTCTCCCATGTGCAACCGATTAATGCGCTCGATATCCTAAAAACGAGCGAGATCATGCATGATCAATCCGTGGACATGAATGTGCTTGAACAAGACCTTAAAAAAAACCTCAAAGAAGCTTTAATAGAGATTCAATTATCCAAGGCTCGCGAAGGTGAAAAATTACAAAAGATTTTATTGGATAAATTAAAAGATATTGAAGTGCTCGTAGGCGAAGCTAAAAAAATCCTACCGGTTTTAATCAAAGATTATCAAACTAAGATTGAAAATAAATTTAAGGAAGCTTTGATTGCCATTGATGATGATCGATTGAAGCAAGAGTTTCTTATTTTTATTCAAAAGATGGATATTGATGAAGAGCTTAATAGAATTACATCCCATATCGATGAAGTCAGACGTTTACTTAAAACCGATGGCGCCATTGGTAAAAAACTAGACTTTATGATGCAAGAACTAAATCGTGAGGCGAATACTTTAGGTTCGAAATCCATTTCGCCTAAAACGTCACAAATATCCGTCGATTTAAAAGTTTTGATTGAGCAAATGCGCGAACAAATTCAGAATATTGAATAATAACGACTAAAGAATATTTATGAGCCAAGCCCATTTATTTATTATTGCAGCAGCTTCCGGTGCCGGCAAGACGACCCTTGTAAAAGCTCTATTAAATAAAGACAGAGATCTTCAAGCTTCTGTATCTCACACAACCCGCAAACCCCGTCCAGGTGAAGTCGATGGTGTGGATTATCATTTTGTTGATGAAGTGACTTTTTTAGATCTAAAGAAGAAAGGTGAATTTTTAGAATCCGCCGAATGCCATGGTGCTATGTATGGTACAAGTAAAAAATCAGTGCAGTTTATTCTCGATCAAAAGAAAGACGTCATTCTAGAAATCGACTGGCAAGGCGCTCAGGCTCTCAAAGCCCAATTTAAGGAGGCTGTTTCAATCTTTGTATTGCCACCTTCTGTTGAAACGCTCGCTGAAAGATTAAACAACCGCGGACATGACAGTGAAGAGACGATTGCAATGAGACTTGCGGCTGCGCGAGAAGAGATGAGCCATGTAGATGAGTTTGATTATGTTACAATCAATGATGACTTTGAAGTAGCGCTCCACGATCTTATGGCCATTATTCGATCCACTCGATTGATGTGTCATATTCAGCTTACACGACATAGCCACTTAATTAAAAACTTGACTTGAAATTTGGAGAAATAACATGGCACGAATTACAGTAGATGATTGTTTAGAGATGATTCCTAATCGCTTTAAACTTACTTTAGCTGCCGCTTACCGCGCAAGACAATTAGCCAATGGTGCCGAGCCATTAGTGAGCACGCATGGCTTAAAAGACAAGCCTACGGTATTAGCATTAAGAGAAATCGCAGCAGGTAAAGTCAGTCTTGATATCTTAAATAGAAAAACAACATACTAAATTCTTAAAGCAGGGCTTAAAGCCCTCTCAAGAGAACAAGACCATGGCTAGTACCGCTCATTTTAATAAAGCGGATGCTCAAAAAACACCGCCACTTCCGTTACTGCCCGTCGATAACGAAGCATCTGAACTCACAATCCTTCTTAAAGCTTATTTAAAAACGAAAGACATCCAGAAGATATGGGATGCCTATCGATTTAGCGAAGAAGCACATCATGGCCAATCGAGAAGAAGTGGTGAGCCTTATATTGTCCACCCTGTTGCTGTGGCATGTACTTTAGCTAAACTTCATCTTGATGCCCCTACGATTCTTGCGGCTCTTCTTCATGATGTTGTTGAAGATACGACTATTACCAATAAAGAAATTGAAAAGAAATTTGGTAAACAAGTCTCAGTATTAGTCGACGGTTTATCCAAGCTCGATAAAATTGAATTTCAAGATGCGACAGAAGCCCAAGCCGAAAATTTTAGAAAAATGTTATTGGCGATGTCAAATGATGTCCGTGTCATTTTAGTCAAGTTAGCTGATCGTCTTCATAATATGCAAACGTTAGATGTTTTAAGACCTGAAAAACAAAAACGTATCGCGCAAGAAACTCACGATATTTATGCGCCTATTGCAAATCGATTAGGTTTAAATAGCATTTATCAAGAGCTTGAAGATTTAAGTTTTAAACACCTCTACCCCATGCGCTATCGCGCGATTCAAAAAGCTATGAAAGCTTCTCGAGGTAATCGTCGCGAAGTCGTTGAGAAAATTACAGCAGCTATTCAACAAAAATTAACTGAGATCAAAATGGATGCAGAAGTCTCAGGGCGAGAAAAAAATACTTATAGTATTTATAAAAAGATGAGCGAAAAAAGCATGTCTT
>JAPLQN010000065.1 GCA_026399645.1 Candidatus Methylopumilus sp.
ATTTGGCTCCTCGACCTGGGCTCGAACCAGGGACACACGGATTAACAGTCCGTTGCTCTACCAGCTGAGCTATCGAGGAATTGAGAACGTGATCATAAAACAGTTATTGCTTCAAGGTCAACTTAAACAAAATGTAAATTATACTTGAATTGAACCCGCATTTAAACAGAGAGCGCGCGTTTGATGCGTTTCATTGCCTCTATTAGATTTTCCATAGAAGTTGCAAATGAAATTCTGAAATAACCATCCGAACCAAATGCAGATCCAGGCACTACTGCAACACCTTCTTTTTCAAGTAAGTAGTCAGCCAAAGCATGATCTGTTTTTTCTTTCAAAACCTTTTGATTAAATAAATATTCAATGGCTTTTCGTGCGTCAGGAAAAGCATAGAATGCTCCTTCTGCTTCGATGCAAGACAAACCAGGTATTTCATTAAAGCTTTTTACAACATAAGCATGCCTTTCTCTAAAGGCTTTAATCATAGGATTCATACATGCTTGGTCTCCTGAAAGAGCAGCTTCTGCAGCGACCTGGGAAATAGAGGTAGGATTGGATGTCGATTGCGATTGAAGTATTTCCATGGCTTTAATAATGTAACTAGGCCCTGCTGCATAACCAATGCGCCATCCTGTCATTGAATATGCTTTAGATACACCATTCATAATCACACAGCGATCTTTCAATGCTGGGTTTACATTGAGAATATTATAAAAGGGCATATCTTTTAATTTAACATGCTCGTACATATCATCAGTGCCAATTAAAATATGAGGGTGTTTAACAAGAACGTCTGCAAGTGAGGTCAGTTCTTCTTTTGAATAAACAGCACCGAATTTAAGATCAACAGTTTTGTTTTGGATGTAATTGCTTTTTCAAGTTGTGATGCGGTCATTTTAAATTTTTGTTCAATGCCACATTCAACAATGATCGGTTTAGCATCAGAAACTAAGGCTATATCTGCATAAGATACCCAGTAAGGTGCTGGAATAATAACTTCATCACCTGAGTTCAGAACTGCAAGACAAAAATTAAAAATACATTGTTTACCACCCACACCAACGATAACTTCGTTAAGAGCGTAGTCGAGATTGTTGTCGCGCTTAAACTTTTCAATAATTGCTTTTTTTAATGAAGGAATACCTGAAACTGGTGTGTATTTCGTAAAACCATTGTCGATTGCTTTTTTTGCAGCGTCTTTAATATGTTGGGGTGTATCAAAATCAGGTTCACCAGCTGCAAGTCCAATAATATCCTTGCCTTCTGATTTATAGCGAGCCGCTTTTGCGGTAATAGCAAGCGTTGGAGATTCTTTGATACGTCCGACACATTCAGATAAGTTGATGGCTGACAATTTTAATCCAAGGGTGATTAATGTATCCCTCTATTTTACGCAAAAAGAAGTTGAGTTGAAATAGACTTTTAATCTATTCGCAAGTCTTAGAGCACCCAACGAGCTTGAAATAGTCCTCAAGTAGCTCAGGATTAATTTTAGAAATTTTTTCTTGAATCACCTTAATTTCCTTCTTGTCGTCTTTAGATTTGGCAATGAAACCCAACCTCAAAAGTGCATCTGTATTTTGGTCATCTAACAAAACTGATCGGCGATATGCTGTTTCAGCTGCACTTAAGTCATTAAGATGCTCATTTGCCAAACCAAGCTCGAACCAGGCTTCGGCATTATTATTTTCTTTTTTTGTCCACTCTAAAGATATATTTAATAGTTTTTTCCAGTCTTCTTTGATAGTTGGAATTGCTATTTGAAGGAAGAGTGGTTTTTTATCCTCTTCCTCTTCCCAGAGGGCTTTACCGACAACTGGAAAGGTAGTTTCAATGGGTTTATTTTTGAGCGCATTTAGCCATTCAATGGGGAGGGCATAGTAAAAAGAATTTTTTCCGGAGGTTTTAAAGGTGTTAATACCGACAAGCCTTCCTGCTGTATCAAATAAGCCGCTTCCAGAAGCACCCATTCTAAATTGGGCTGTACTTAGAATAACTTTGCCTTGATCTAGATCGTAGGTCGATTTTACAACGCCTGCTGAAGTTAAGGCCACAGGAGCGCCACTCGAGTGCCCAATAGCGATAACTCCTTGACCTTTTTTCAGGTCAGTACTTTTACCTATTAAAGCTGGTTTAGTGGCCATACCAAAAGTTGTGACTAAACACAAATCATGCCAATGATCTACTTTTACACTTGTTGCTGAGTAGGTTTCTTCTCCTTGAGATACCCAAGGTTGTTTTGTTTTTCTTAGCACATGACAATTAGTTATTACTTGATTATCACCCACTACAACACCGGACCCATAAGCAAGACCGCCTGCATCGTTATAACCCCTAATCATGACAACGCTAAAAAATGAACTCATTAATTGATCTTTATCTAATGAGTATGCATTTCCCGAATAGAAAAAGGCGCTGACGAGGATAAAGGATATAAATTTAAAGAATGGGTTCATAAGATGAATTTAAAAAGTATAGAAAATTGACTGGATGCTGCATTAAAAGTTCTTATTAGTTTTCACATATTTTCTTTTCTAAATCTTTTTTTAAGTAGAATATCACTATCTTGATACTTACATTCCCAAACAGTCCCTATAAGTTATTTCAACCATTTTCTCCTGCTGGGGATCAGCCCCAGGCTATTGATCTTTTAACGAAAGGCATTGTAGATGGAAAAAAATTTCAAACACTTTTAGGCGTTACAGGCTCAGGTAAAACATTTACGATCGCAAATGTCATTGCAAGAACAGGTAAGCCGGCCATTGTTATGGCACCTAACAAAACATTAGCTGCACAACTTTACTCAGAATTTAGAGAGTTTTTTCCTCATAATGCAGTGGAA
>JAPLQN010000041.1 GCA_026399645.1 Candidatus Methylopumilus sp.
AGTACCGTCTCAAATAATGGCTTCATCGTGTCTGATTTATGTTCTAAATTAAGTGTTGCAAAACCATTCAGTGCAGATGCATACACAATTGGAAAATCAAGCTGCTCATCCGTGGCACCTAAGTTCGCAAATAAATCGAATGTATGGTTAATCACCCAGTCAGGGCGAGCTCCTGGACGGTCTACTTTATTAATGACGACAATGGGTTTTAAACCTAAGGCTAAAGCTTTTTTAGTCACAAAACGTGTTTGAGGCATAGGGCCTTCAACAGCATCAACAAGGAGTACCACGCCATCGACCATACCTAGTACGCGTTCGACTTCGCCACCAAAGTCAGCGTGTCCTGGGGTATCCACAATATTGATGTGCGTACCTTCAAAATTAACCGCTGTATTCTTAGCTAAAATCGTGATGCCGCGTTCTTTTTCAATATCATTGGAATCCATGACACGTTCCGTCACTGCCTGATGCTGTGCGAAGGTACCTGATTGCTGAAGAAGTTTATCGACGAGGGTGGTTTTGCCATGGTCCACGTGGGCGATGATGGCAATGTTTCTTATATTGCGTGACATAAAAAGTGCTACCGAAATTGAATTGAGGCCGAATTCTAGCATATTATGGGCAAAATAAGCTTTGATATTCATGGATTTATCTATATACTGCGCACTCACATCAAGTAACACCTTGCGCGTTTAAATCTAGTGATTGGAAGTTTTGAATTTTTTAAAAGATTAAATGCACCTAACCCTTTTTTAAGGAGTACGACATTGTCTTTTGAATCATTAAACCTCGATCCACAAATCCTGCGTGCTTTAAGCAGCGTAGGTTATACAACCCCTACCCCCATTCAAGCCAAATCCATCCCTGTCATTATGGAAGGTCATGATCTCATGGCATCCGCACAAACAGGCACTGGTAAAACTGCGGCATTTATTTTGCCCGCATTAAACTTATTAGCCACACCGCATCCTGTAAAAGATCGTGGTCCACGTATTTTGGTGTTAACCCCTACGCGTGAATTGGCAGCGCAAATTAATGAGGCTGCTCGCAAGTACGGTACGTTTATTAAAGCTAAAACGACGAGTATTGTAGGTGGAATGCCCTACCCATTACAGAATAAATTATTATCTCAACCGCTAGATATTTTAATAGCCACGCCAGGTCGACTCTTAGATCACATGGAACGCGGTCGTATTAATTTGTCTAGGCTCCAAATGTTGGTGTTAGATGAAGCCGATCGTATGCTTGATATGGGATTTATTCCTGATGTTAAAAAAATCTGTGCTGCGATTAATACGAAACATCAGACCTTATTATTCTCAGCCACATTAGATGGTCAGATTAGTAAGATCGCAAAAGATCTTTTAACCAATCCAAAAACGATTGAGATCTCTCACTCTAAAGAGAAACACGAAAATATTACGCAGAATATGTATTTCGTGGATAACTTAAATCATAAAAATAAACTACTTGAGCACTTACTCATTCAACCAGGTGTTAAACAAACCATTATCTTTACATCCACTAAACGTCATGCAGATTTATTAGCTGATGAGCTCTATAACGCAGGTCACAAAACAGGTGCGCTTCATGGCGACATGACGCAAGGTGCTCGTAATCGAACACTCACTAAATTTAGACATGGTGATATCAGTGTGCTTGTAGCCACTGACGTTGCAGCACGTGGTATTGACGTCGATGGCATTACGCACGTGATCAATTATGATCTTCCTAAATTTGCAGAAGACTATGTACATCGTATTGGTCGGACAGGGCGAGCTAAAAAAGAAGGTGTCGCGATTTCATTTGTAGCCCCCATGGATGGCAAAGCATTACGTGATATTGAAAGATATACGGGCCACAAAATTGATGCAAAAGTGATGGCAGGCTTTGAACCTAAAGTGCAATCTCGTGATCAATTAGGTGAAGAAAGAAAATCTAAATCACGCGGTGGTAAAAGAAGCTTTGGCGACAAGAAACCATTTGGCGATAAAAAGCCCTATGGAGATAAGAAATCCTTTGGTGACAGAAAACCTTTTGGTGAAAAAAAATCATTTGGCGACAGAAGCTCTAGCGAACGAAAATCATTCGGTGATAAAAAGCCATTTAGCGATAGACCATCTTTTGGGGACAAGAAATCTTTCGGAGATAAAAAACCTTTTGCTGATAAAAAACCATTCCGAAAAGATTTTGGTGTGAGTGATGCCCCTAAGCGCGATAGCGAACCTAGAACGCCTAGAAGTCCTTTTGAAAAAAAAGCGACTGAAAAGAGATTGTTTGGAAAAACGTCAGACACAAAACCTAGCTTTAATCGAGCTGATAGTGATAAAAAATCATTTGGCGACAAAAAAACTTTCGGTGAAAAAAAATCCTTTGGTGATAGAAAACCAAGTGACAGAAAAACAAGTGATCGAAAGCCAGCTACCAAACGTGAATCTGCGCCGAAAACGTTTGCTAAAAAGCCAACCACGATTAGAACATTTAGAGCTTCCGATTCAAAATCAGAGCCACCAAAACGTAAAGCGCGCGTTTAAAATAATTACTGATTTCGCATGAAGTCAGCGATGGGATAAAGCGCATTCAAAAGCGCTTTTATTTTTTCCTCTTCCATCTTTAAATTAAGCATGCCCTTCGTCATACAATAAATCCATTGGTCACGCTCCTCTTCACCTATTTTGAAGGGCAAGTGACGACGTCTTAAGAAGGGATGTCCATAACGCTCAATATAAAGTTGAGGTCCGCCTGTCCATCCTGTTAAAACATAAAAAGTTTTTCACGCGAAGACGTTAAATCTTCAGGATGCATAAGACGAATCGTTTTGGCTTTTTCGTCACCATCCATCACATCATAAAAGGCTTCGACGATTTCGCGAATTTTGTGTGTAGCTTCTGGCTCACCGCCTAATAAATCGTAAAGTGATTGAGGGGTTGGCGCTGAGGTTTCAGACATTAAAAATTAAACGGATGTTTTAACGAGGGATGCTACTTTTTGGGCTCTAACTCTTGCTTCACTCACATTGTCAGCAGATGCTAAAGCCACCCCCATGCGACGACGTTTAAATGAAGTAGGCTTTCCAAATAATCTGAGATCAGATTCTGGAATAGCTAAGGCTTTATCAATGTTTTCAAAGCAAATACCGTCGGCATCGTGATTGCCATAAATCACAGAGCTCGCTGAGGGCCTTAATAGGCTTGTGTTCACAGGCAGGCCTAAAATCGCACGTGCGTGTAATTCAAATTCATTTTGACGTTGGCTCGCCATCGTCACCATGCCTGTATCATGCGGACGTGGGCTTACTTCTGAAAACCATACTTGATCATCTTTAATAAAGAGCTCCACACCAAATAAACCTAAACCTCCTAAGGCGTCCGTAATTTTTTTAGCAATATCGCGCGCTTTTTTTAATGCCACTTCATGCATGGATTGTGGCTGCCAGCTCTCCACATAGTCACCCTGCTCTTGTTTGTGTCCAATAGGCTCACAGAAATAAGTTTCAATATCACCCTTTTCGTTTTTGGCGCGGACTGTCAGTAATGTAATTTCATAATCAAAATCGATTTGACCTTCCACAATCACCACACCCTTATTCACGCGTCCAGCAGAAGCTGCATAATCCCAAGCATCTTTGACTTTAGAAGCTTCTGTAATTCTCGATTGTCCTTTACCAGAAGACGACATCGTAGGTTTCACAAAACATGGATAACCAAGACCACTATCAATGGCTTTTTGTAATTCATCTAAACTTTTAGCAAACGCAAATGGGGATGTAGGGAGCTTTAATTGGTTAGCCGCTAAATCACGAATACCTTCACGATTCATGGTGAGTTGGACTGCATTCACAGTCGGAATAATAATCGCATCACCACTCTTTTCAATGAGGGCTAACACGTCAGTATTAATCGCTTCGATTTCAGGGACGATGTAATGGGGTTTTTCTAGCTTGACTAGATTTAGAAGGGCCTCACCATCGGTCATATCAATGACATGGGATCGATGCGCAACCTGATGGCCTGGTGCATTTTCATAACGGTCCACCGCAATGACTTCCACACCTAAACGCTGCAAAGCAATAATCACTTCTTTGCCGAGTTCACCACTTCCGAGAAGCATGACACGCGTGGCATTTGGGGATAATGGGGTACCGATGTTCATATTCAAAATGATAGCACGAGGGAGAATAAAAAAAGGGATTCAAACATGAATCCCTTTAAAAAAACCCTTTACTCGTGGAGTCGAGTGCGTCTTGTTATAAGCTTTTAGGCAAAGAATTAAGACAAAACTACTTTAACTGTTCCCTTTAGATCACGCATGAAGTTCACTCCCAAAATTGTTTGAGAATTCTTCCCGAAAAAACCTAATTTTTAATGACACCCACTTTAATCGCATAGCGAATCAGTTCAATCGGGGTATTGATATCAAGCTTTTGCTTGATCATGGTTTGATAATTCGATACCGTCTTGGAACTTATATTAAGTGTCGATGCGATCGCGTCTATATCCAACCCTTCAGCTAACAATCTAAAAATCTCAAACTCACGCGCTGACAATTCATGAACAGGATCTTGATTCCCTGAGATCGACTGCATGGCCATTTTTTTAGCGATCTCATCACTTAAAAAAACATCTCCCTGGGTCACTGTTTCAATCGACTTCACCAAGTCATCCGCCAATGTATTTTTAGTCAAATAACCCTTAGCGCCTAACTTCAAGGCTTGGTTCGCGAATGATAAATCTTCATGCATGGATAAAACTAAAATTTTTGCCTTCTCATAGCGCATTAAGATCCGACGAATGGCTTCCAATCCTCCCATGCCAGGCATCGATAAATCCATCACCATCACATCAGGTTTTAATTCACCAAAGATTTGGTAGGCTTTTTCTCCACTCTCAGCTTCTCCTATCACTTCAAATAAAGGCTCTTGTTCTAGAAGACGTCTCACTCCTGCTCTGACCACTGCGTGATCATCCACTAATACGATGGTTGTTTTTTTTGCCATTTATTTTTTTCTTGTGATGGGTAATTGAATGTTGAATTGAACACCTTGATTCTGTTCGCTCATGATAATAATTTTTCCATCGATTTCATTGATGCGCTCTCGCATACCTGACAAACCAAATCCATCGCGATGTAATTTATTAAAACCTACACCGTCATCGATCACTTTAATATCAATCATTGTCATTGATTTATTTTTTTTAACGTAATTGATATGAATCTCCACATTTTTAGCTTTCGCGTGCCTCGTGATATTCGTCAAACACTCCTGAATAATGCGGTAGCTTGTAATGGATATCGTTTCACTTATCTTCGGCAATTTTTTTAAGTTAACCTCATAATTAAGATTCACTTTTGGGTATCTTAATTGCCATGTATTTAGTAAGTCCTTTAATGCTTCTTCTAATCCCAACTCATGAAGGACCCCTAACTTCAAGCTATTTAACATGTCACCTACGAGATTCATGAGATGTTTCGAGAGATCAGAAATCGCATTCACAGAAGGTTTGATCTTTGGGTACTCTTTATTAGCTAATGCCTTTAATACGGCAGCATCTGCGTGAATTGCAGTGAGAGACTGTCCAAACTCATCATGAAGATCACGCGCCAAACTTTTTCTCTCCTCCTCTTGGATGCGGATTAATTTACGTGAGAGCTGGTGGTTTTGTTCGATGCTAGAACTTAATGTTTTAACCATATTATTAAACTTCAAACTAATCGCAGACAATTCTGAAGTTTTTAAGTTAGGCATCTTCACCTTTAAATTGCCGGCCTCTAATTCAGTCAAAGCTTTCAAAATAAATTCCACAGGGCTTAATGCTCTAAACACAATCCACGCCACCAAAATATTGGTCAAAATGAAAAAGGCACATGCCAGGTAAAAGATACCTGCGAATTGATTCCATATCTCACCAAACTCATAACTCGGGTCAGGGGTAATCACAATAGCACCCTTAGCTTGACCTAAAATCTCAACAGGCAAGCGTTGAAGTTGCCAAGGCTCTGATATTAAGCCCATAAAGTTCACAAACCAGTTAGGAGCTTGGTCAATCGCCTTGGTATGCGTTTCGGATACATTGCTATCGACTAATTTACCCTCTAAGTTAAAGAACTCAATTTTCAGATGTCGCATGTGGACTAAGCTCTGTAAATTAAGTGGTTTAAATTCACTCTCGATCGAGTAATACTTGGGGTTATTTAAAACGCCAATATCAAATAAATAGAGCGCTAATTTTTCAGCCGAGGCTACCTCAGCCCGCACGTTTTTCTTAGCCGTATCTATGGCTAAAATGCCTCCTAAGATGAGAATAAGAAGCAATACTGCGTTGATAATTAAAATAAGACGAAGCTTTAAGCTCAAACTCTAACCCTTCTTAATGTGTTTGCTATTGTGACGTAATTGATACGAAAGCATATCAGGAAAACTTCCTAAATAATTTTGGGATGAATTCATGGATAGGTTTAGGAAGGTCGTTTTAGGATGACTCACTTATTTATTTGAATCAACTTCACCATCATGATTTGTTACGAATGCGGCCACGCAATCAGGCGAGATTTTGCTAAATTCTGTGATCACTGCGGATCAAGCTTAGAGATCAAACTAAAAAAGCCTTCTGCAAAAAAAGAAGCTTTAGTTAAGATTGAGGATGAGATAGATCAGGCAAGCAACCTATTCCTATTATGGAATAGCGCCATTGCCGCGACATTTATTTTTTATATCATTCACGCCGTGACAGATAGTTACATCTATTTATTTCTTTTAGTGCTATTTATGTTGGTTGTGTCTTTGATGTTACTCTTAACGAAATTACACGATTTGGCTTTAATAAATCATCAGTCAACTAAGAAATTTATTCTGATGAATTTTGGTGTCCCAATACTTGGTACTTTTTATTCTTATATAAAACTTACGCAAAAATAAATATATAGGCAATAAAAAAGGGAGCCTAGCGCTCCCTTTTTTATTCTCTTTAACTAATATTACTTAGCTTCTGGTGCGCCACCAAACTCATAACGAACACCGATCCAACCTGCACGAGGGGCTCCCGGAGCCACAAATGCAGAGCCAATACCATCCGTACTCCAAACTCCAGCAGAATCGAATCGGCTAATACCTAACCTACCAACTGAAGCGTAATCCTGATCAAATACGTTGATAGCTTTTGCAAAAAGCTTCCAGCCTTTACCCACATTGTATTGGCTATCAAGGTTTACAATTGCGTAACCCGCTATTTTACCTTTGCCACAATTCACTTCATCGCCATCCGAAGCACATAGCGCGCTATTTTCTTGGTGCTTATTATTTTCATTGCCTCGCATATACTGACTTGAAAAAGCTAATAAATTCGCTCCAACCGACCAATCAGGGGTTACATCATATGCACCTCTTAATTTGAATTGGTGTTTTGGAATGCCAGCAAGATAATTACCCTTGGTAATATTAATTTGCTCATCATTGTCTCTTGATGAATTTGATTCTGCAAGAATTGTCATATCAGATTCATAAGTAGCTCTTATAAAGCTATATCCCACATTAAAGCGAAACTTATCAATATTGCCTGAAGCGCTTAAATCTAAACCTTCTCGTTTTGTTTTACCGACGTTATCAAAGTACCCCGCACCAGACGTTGTGGAGGATATAAATTGAATGTCGCTATGATTCATAGCTCGATAATAAGAAGCGGACCACTTTAAATCTGATGAAATCTTGCCTCTTAGGCCTAAATCGTAAGTTTTTGCGACAACCTGATCTAATGGTGGATCGCTTGCCATCGCATTCGGTAACTTACAAGGTACTGCTGGATTAGAGCAACCTAATTCAATAGTTGATGGGGCCCTGCTTGACTCACTATAAGAACCATAAACGTTAATAGATTCTGATGGTGTAAATGTAAGGCCAAGTGATGGATTAACACGATTAAATTTATGATTGCCACCAAGGTAAGAGTCTGATGATGGAGCATTTAAAAAGTCATCATTTTTAAGGTCAATATAATTATAACGAGCAGAGGCTGTAACATGCCACTCTTTATTTAGGGACAATGTATCGGTTGCAAACAAGCTATAGGTTTTTGTTTTTCCTGCCAAAGAAACCGAAGTCTCAACGGAATTAGCTAAATTAATTAAACCTCTAGTTGAATCAAAACCAACCAAAGCCACCTCATCATCTAAAGCAACTGACAGCTGAGAAGATTGACCAAATTTTACTTTTGAATAATCAAATCCAAATCCTGTAATTAATTGATTTTTCTTATTAAAAATATCCTGGTTAAACGCAGCTTGAATAGTAAAACCATAATTTTTTTGACGTGAGTTTGTTTTATTTAAGCTCGCTTGCGCACAGCCTTCTTCTCCTGTGCCGCCGACACCACTATAAGTGCCAGCAGGGTTACATACCTCAACATTAAAGCTATTAGCTCTAATGTTATAATTTGCTGGTCGGTTAGTAGCATCATAGACTTTATATGAGTAGTCGTCATTGACATCACCGTTGATTGTATTTCGATTTATATTTCTATAGTAAGTATTGCCACTCAACATTACATCTTTATTGAGCCAGTGATCTCCATTTAAAGCGATATGTGTCATTGAATTTTTTGTTTGATCAGGTCTTGTGTAAATCTGATCGCGATCGCCATTCAACATAAATGTAGGAATTAAGCCATTCCCAATCATGTCATTATCGGCACCCATATAGCTTAGATTAAGTCGACTTGTTTCATTTTGCCAGCCTAACTTACCAAAGGCTTGATTTACAGTTGTAGGCGAATACTTCCTCCAACCGTCTTCATCAAGTCGTTGAGCTCCGAAATAATAATCAACAGAACCGTCTTTAGATACGCCGCCATACTCTGCAAGAGCTCGATACCTTTTCCATGAGCCTGCTTCCACTTCAAGAGCTGCGCCTTTATTATTTCTTCCGTCTTTGGTTTGTATTGATATTGCTCCACCCAAAGTATTTAATCCATAAACTGGGTTTGAGCCCGGGACCAATTGCATTCCGCCAATAGCAAAAGTAGGAATTAAATCCCAGCTCACAGTTTCACCGAATGGCTCATTTACTCGGACACCATCAACAAATACTGATACACCTTGTGGTGAGCCTAACAATGGGGAGGCAGAGTATCCTCTAAATGTAATATCCGGCTGAAACGGATTACCTTGGGTCTCATTCACAGTAACACCTTCGAGATTATTGATCATATAATCTGCAATACTGACACCGGATTGTTTTTTAATTTCTTTTGGGTTCACAACCTGAATATTCGCCGGAACTTTAGACAGAGGTATACCAATCGATGGCAGTGGTGTGGTACTAATCACATTGATTGTGTCTGTCGTTAGTTTTTCAGCGGCGCTAAGTGATGCCGAGCTAGCGAGGGCTAAAGCAAGGAGTGCAGATATTTTTAATTTCATAAGGTAACCAATACGTATTGAAGATGAAGCGACTTTAAAGAAACTTCAGATGAATTTCAATGGCTTTGGGCATTTAAAACCTAGGAAAAATTCCCGAAGAAAGCCCCCCCCCTATTTAGCATATAAAATATGATATAAATCAATAAGTTAATATGTTGTTAAAATGCCAAATAAGAGTAAATTTTGTTGTAAAGAAACAACGAATTATATTGAGCTAAAAAATCACTTCCAAGCCAACTTCCTTAGGCTTGGTTTGGAAATTGATATCAACACCAAAGTTTGGTACAAAAGCTAATTGATCCCCGACAAAAACTAAAGGCAAAAATTCCCTTTCCCAGGGAGGCAAATCAGACTCTTGTAAAAGCTGCTTAATTTTTTTAGTAGGTCTTTTTGAATCGGGTTTAAAAAATTCGCCGCCTAGTCGATTTCTAATTTTTATTTTTTTTTGATCGTCTAAAAATTTTAAATTAATACCCCTACCTTTGACTTTTTTAAAATTTAATTTTTGCCCATTAGGTAAAATAATTTCTGATTCACCAGCCCAAATAATCTCATAATCTTTTTGTCTTTTTATATCCTTTGGAACGATATAAATCTCATCTTGATAACGACGAATTTCATCATTTTTTGAGAGATGAATTTTTATTGTCGCATCTTTTTTGGCCGTTAAAACTTGTCTTAAAAGTTCGTCTAAGAGGTCCTTAGACGGCATCGTTTGATTATTAAATTCTAGCCAATAACGCAAAGCATTTTTAGCTCTAGCGTTAGATAATTTATCTAAAGTTTTTACATTAAGTTTATGTTTATATTTAATTGATTTTAAATATTTTTTTAAATCCATTTTTGCTAGGTCATCGAGTAAATATTGTGCTTCTGCTAAATGAGAAGACGACCTAGAAATCACTTTAATAATATGATTAAACCTATTCTTTAATAGAGGTAAAACTTTTGATCTAATGAAATTTCGATCAAAATCTATGTTTTGGTTACTTTCATCCTCAATCCACTTTAATTTATGTCTTTTGGCATATCTTTCGATGTCAATTCTTGAGGTATTTAGGAGTGGTCGCCATAGTCGTCGAGTGGCATCAAAATGCGCCATAGATGACAAGCCTTTCACCCCTGCCCCACGGATGAGCTGCAGTAAAAAAGTCTCAGCTTGGTCATCTTCATGGTGTGCTAAAACGACTAAATCAGTTTTGGACTGGAGTAGTTTTTCATAGCGAAGTTGTCTTGCCTCCCCCTCAATACCGAGCAACTTTTTTTGGGGTAATTTGACGTAATTTACATCGAGAGGAATTGATAATTTTGTGCATAACTTCTCACAAAACTTGACCCACTTGTCTGCATTTTTGCTCAAACCATGATGCACATGACTGGCTTTTAAAGTGAAATTTTGGGTCTTTTGAAGTTGATGTAAAAGATGCAAAAGTACCACTGAATCGATACCGCCACTTAAAGCCATTGTCATCGATTTAACTTTTTTGTGTGATGCCGATAAAGATACAAAACCTTTCTCGACTACATCGAGTAAGGATAGTGGTTTGGTTTTTTTGGGGGTAGTAGCTGAAACTTTGTTACTTAGCGGTTTCTTTGAACTTGCCATAGCTAAGTAGACGTTCGTATCTTAAGTCGAGAAGTTGTTTGAGTGATTTCTTTTGAAGTTTAGTTAAGTGTTCTTTTAGCGATTTTCTGACGGTTTCCATGAGCTGGTCAGGATTACGATGCGCGCCTCCTAGAGGTTCTGGAAGGATCGTGTCGATCAAGCCTAAGTCTTTTAAGCGGGTTGCGGTAATACCTAAAGTCTCTGCTGCAGTCGATGCCTTATCCGCACTTTTCCATAAAATAGAGGCACATCCTTCAGGGGAAATCACAGAATAAGTGGCAAATTGAAGCATGATGAGCTGATCCACGACACCCAGTGCTAAAGCACCACCTGAACCGCCCTCACCAATCACAATACCAATAATAGGCACTTTTAACTCGGCCATGACATATAAGTTACGCGCAATCGCTTCTGATTGACCGCGTTCTTCAGCGTTAATACCTGGATAGGCACCTGGAGTATCGATCAAGGTCACAATAGGCACATTAAATTTTTCGGCTAACTTATAAAGACGTAAGGCTTTTCTATAACCTTCAGGCTTTGGCATACCAAAGTTACGGTGTTGTCTTTCTTTTACATCGCGTCCCTTTTGATGCCCTATGACCATGACAGGGATGCCTTCAAATAAAGCTAAGCCCCCTACAATCGCTGGGTCATCGGCAAAGGCGCGATCGCCATGCAACTCTTCGAAATCTGTGAAAAGTTTCTCAATATAATCAAGGGTATAGGGTCTTTGCGGGTGACGTGAAACTTGGGAGATTTGCCAAGCATTTAAATTGTCGTAGATCTCGTGAAGTAGCTTTTCAGTCTTGCCTTCTAGCTGGGTGAGTTCTTTTGAAATATCAAGATTCTTATTCTTGTCATGCGTCTCTTTGAGCTTCAGGGTCTGAGCCTCAAGTTCTGAGATCGGCTTTTCAAAATCGAGATAACTAATTTTCATAGATCTAAAACTTTTAAAATCGGGAGATCAATTATAAAGGATTTTTACGTTTTCTTCGCTCAACCATTGGGTTAAACCGTCTATCAATTCGTCATGTAAATCGACCTGCCAATCTTGTCCTACATTATGGTAATCAATCTTAACGCGGCAACGTTTGAGGTTATTTTGGGAAGCGCCACAGTAAGGTTTTAGGATGTCTCTTAATTTAGCGGCATCCGATTGACCATTGCATGAGATCTTTAAATGGTGCGCGAATTGATTACGAGCTGTGGCTAAATCAAAAAGTTTACGGGCAGTCACCCTGATACCACCTGTGAAGTCGTCATGACTGACCCTTCCTTCGACAATTAAAAGTTGATCTTCTTGCACTAACCTTTGTGATTGTGTGAGTAGTTCATTGCCTACCACCACATCCACACGAGAAATCGCATCATCTAATGTGACAATCGCCATTTTGCCCCGAGTCGTCATGCGAATGCGAATCGCTACAATCACCCCTGCGATTAAGTAAGGTTGCTCTTGCGGTTTTAATTCTCTGATTTGAGTTTTGATGAATGGTCGAACACGCTTTTCAAAGAAGGTGAATGGATGGCCACTAAAATAAAATCCAAGCGCTGCTTTTTCTTCTTGCAGTTTTTGTTGCGGGGTCCATGGATCCATATGCACCATATCCACTTTTTGTGTTTGCTCTTCACCAAATAGACTGTTTTGTGCGATGTTCGCTTTTCCTTGTTCGGCTGCGGTGATCGCTAAATTTACACTCGCGAGTAATGAAGCACGATTAGATTCAAGTGTGTCGAATGCACCGCCGCGGATGAGAGATTCCACGACACGACGATTCACTTTTCTTAAATCAAGTCTCGCACAAAAATCAAAAAGATTTTTGAATGGGCCTTTACTTTCACGCGACTCTAAAATCAGTTCAATCGCAGCTAAGCCTGTACCTTTGATGGCACCTAATCCATATAAGATCTGTGTCGTATTGGTTGGAATAAATTCGAAACCACTTTGATTAATATCAGGCGGCAACAATTCCACGCTATTCGGTTTGCAATCCTCAAAAAAGATTTGAATGTTGTCGGTATTATTCATATCAGCCGACATGGAAGCGGCTAAGAATGCTGCGGGATAATGTGTTTTTAAATAAGCCGTTTGGTACGCCACCATCGCATACGCTGCTGCATGAGATTTATTAAAGCCATAGCCTGCAAATTTTTCGAGTAAGTCAAAAAGTTCACGTGCTTGTCTTTCATTGAGTCCATTTTTTAAAGAACCCGCAATAAAACCTTCACGCTGCGCATCCATCTCCTCAACTTTTTTCTTACCCATCGCACGACGAAGTAAATCAGCCGCTCCCAATGAGTAACCTGCAACCGTTTGTGCAATCTGCATCACCTGTTCTTGGTAAACCGCAATGCCGTAAGTTTCTTTTAAAATAGATTCCGTTGATGGATGTGGATAGACGATGCGCTGTTGTCCGTGTTTACGTTTACAAAAGTCAGGGATCAAATCCATAGGGCCCGGACGATAAAGTGCCACGAGTGCCACAATATCTTCAAAGCAATCTGGCTTCGCTTGTTTTAACATGTCTTTCATACCGCGCGACTCAAGCTGGAAGACGGCAGTGGTATTTGCACTCTTTAAAAGTTGGAAAACTGTTTTATCTTCGAGTGGTAAATGATTAAGATCAAGCGGTGGAAGACTTTCAGCTCTTCGCAAAATATTTGCGTTCTTTAATGCCATCGCTAAAATCGTGAGTGTTCGAAGTCCTAAGAAGTCGAACTTCACTAAACCTAAAGCTTCAATGTCATCTTTGTCGAATTGGCTCACCAAACTATCGCCATTCGCCTGACAATAAATCGGTGTGAAGTTTGAAATTTTTCCGGGAGCAATTAAAACGCCACCCGCGTGCATGCCCACATTTCGCACGACCCCCTCTAACCTTAATGCGAGATCAATCAGCTCTTTGACTTCTTCTTCTTTGTTATAACGATCTTGTAATTGTGGTTCTTTGTTTAATGCATCTTCTAATGTGATCCCTAATTCCATGGGGATGAGTTTCGCAATACCGTCGACAAAATTAAATGGGAGGTCAAGGACGCGACCTACATCGCGAATCACAGCACGGGCTGCCATCGTACCGAAAGTGACGATTTGCGAAACGGAACCTGCGCCATATTTTTGTTTGACATAATCGATCACACGATCGCGACCTTCTTGGCAGAAGTCGATATCAAAGTCCGGCATTGAAACGCGATCAGGATTTAAGAAACGCTCAAAGAGGAGTTGGTAGCGAATCGGATCAAGATCAGTCACACCTAAACTATAGGCCACCAATGATCCAGCGCCAGATCCACGACCTGGGCCTACCGGGACTTCATTATTTTTAGCCCAATTAATAAAGTCAGCAACGATTAAGAAGTAGCCTGCAAAACCCATCTGGTTGATGATGGACGTTTCAAAAAGAATACGTGCATCATAATCATGTCTAACTTCATTACGCTTTGCTTTATCTGGAAAAAGTTCTTTTAAGCGAACTTCTAATCCTTTTTTAGATTCTGAAATTAAAAAGTCTTCGAGCTTTTCTTTGTTAGGTGTTGGGAAGTCAGGTAAGTAATTTTTACCTAAGGTAAATTCGAAATTACAACGCCTTGCAATCTCGACAGAATTTTGCAGCGCTTCTGGAATGTCACTAAATAAAGTGGTCATCTCCACTTCATTTTTAAAATATTGTTCGTGTGAAAATAATTTAGGTCTACGGCTATCGGCCATGATGAAACCTTCGGCGATACATGTTCTCGCCTCATGGGCTCTGTAATCATCTTGATCCATAAATTGAATAGGCTGGGTGGCTACCACAGGAATTTCTAAGCTTGTCGCTAAACTCAAAGATTGATTGATAAAACGCGCGTCATTTTTTTTATCATCCCCCTCAGCAATCCTTTGGATTTCGATATAGAAACGATTTTTAAAATGCTTTGCCCAATCTTTCATGGCATGCATTGCAATATCCGTATGCTCTTGAAGAATAGCTTGACCGACATCTCCCATCGAAGCCCCTGAGAGAATAATGAGGCCTTCATTTTTTTCTAACAACCAAGATTTTTTCACTTCAACGCGACCACGATACTGATTCTCTAAATAAGCACGGGTTAAAATTTCGGATAAAGCTAAGTAACCTTTATCATTTTGACAAAGCGCTAGGATTCGATAAGGCTGATCACGGTTGACTTCATTTTCAATCCAAAGATCAGCACCTAAAATAGCTTTAATACCTTTTTCTCTTGCTGCCTTATAAAACTTAACCAAACCAAATACATTATTTAAATCCGTGAGCGCCAAGGCTGGCATATTTTGAGATGAAGCCTTGTCGATATAGTCATCAATGCGCACAATCCCATCAGTGATGGAATATTCACTATGGCACCTTAAATGAACAAATGAGACGGGATAGACTTCAGACATGACTCTATTTTAAAGGATGAATGACTTAAATCTTAGCGCTTAGTCACAAAAAAATTACTTGATCTACCATTCCAAAAATAACTGATGTATATTGTCAAGTATTACTCAATTTAAAAGGAATTTACATCATGGCAGTGACTCTCAAAGGCGGCCCAGTCAAAATAGGTGGTCAATTTTTAAGCAAGGGACAAAAAGCACCTGAATTTAGTCTTGCAGATAAAACGCGTGCAGATGTCGTCTTAGCTCATTTCGCTGGCAAACGAAAAGTGCTCAACATTTTCCCAAGTGTCGACACGCCAACATGCGCTACATCTGTGAGGAAATTTAACGAAGCTGCAGCTAAATTAAATAACACAATCGTCTTATGTATCTCAGCCGACTTACCTTTTGCGCAGAATCGTTTTTGTGGTGCTGAAAAAATTGAGAACGTACAAACACTCTCAACATTTCGTAATACGAAAAAATTTGCCACTGACTTTGGTGTATCCATTGATGATACAAGCTTGGCCGGCTTAACTTCACGCGCTGTGATCGTGTTAAATGAAAATAACGAAGTACTTCATAGCGAACTTGTTTCAGAAATTACAGAAGAACCTAACTACGAAGCTGCGTTAAATGTACTTTAGTCTTTTGGTTTTCGGTTACTACCACTCACCATTTTAATTTCAAACAAACGACACTCTAAGGCACCGTTATATAACGGTGTTTTTTTTGTGGGTTTTAATCGCATATCTTTTGGCATCTCAAGGTCTGCGGTTAAAAAATAAGTATTCCAACCCCCAAAGGATTCTTTCATATGTTTTGCCCAGGCGGGATACACCTCTTTTAAATCTTCGTCCTCTCCTATGCGCTGACCATAAGGTGGATTGGTTACAAGCGTCCCTTCTGATGCGGGTGGTTCTAATTTTATAAAATCACTTTGCATGACTTTTGCAACCTCTTCCAAGCCTGCAACTTTTAAATTGTGACGCGCAACTCGCACTGCCCTTAAATCCATATCTGATCCATAAATATCTAAAAACTCAATAGGCTTCATTTTATTCATAGCTTCGGTTTCAATTTTTTTCCAAAGGCCTTCATCGAATGAAGTAAGTTTTTGAAAACCAAATGTACGTTTCATACCGGGTGGTTGATTCACTGCCATCATGGCTGCTTCAATTAAAAAAGTACCACTACCGCACATGGGATCCAAAAATGGTGTGCCTGGAATCCAGCCGGACAACATAATGATGCCTGCCGCTAGGTTTTCCCGTAAGGGGGCTATCACACTCACATCGCGAAATCCTCTTTGATAAAGCGGGGCACCTGAGGTATCTAAATAAAGTTGGTATTGATCATGTGTGAGATAAGCATGAATGCGAACATCAGGATCTCTCACACTCACTGATGGTCTTAACGCTCCCTCTTCACGGAAACGATCACACACAGCATCTTTAATACGGAGTGTCACAAAGTCTAAACTTTTTAAGGGGCACTTCACACCTGTGACTTTGACACGAATTGTCTGATTCACTTTAAACCATGAAGGCCAATGAAGTTTAAACGTCGCCTTATAGATATCTTCTTCGCTGGTATAACTTCCCTGACCTACTCGAGACATAATGCGCGTAGCTATTCGACTATGTAAATTGACACGATACATTGTCTCCAAATTGCCTTCAAACGATACGCCGCCATCAGTCACAACAATCTTTAATGCACGCTGTGCTAAGAGTTCATCTGCTAGCAAAGCTTCAAGGCCGCGTGGGCAAGTAGCAAAAAATTGAAAATTCAAACGTCTTAACCTTTAAAAATTATTGATCGAATGTAATCATGCTCGATGCTTGATGATTATGAAGCATAAGCTGATTAAAGAATGATAAAAATTCGAGCCCATAAGTTTTTTCAAGTAACTTCGCTTTTGTTCGTAATGTCTTTACATCCAATTCTTTTGGAATGTCATGAAAACCCAACACAATTTGGTTGCCTGGTTTGCCTGTGGGAATAATCAGGATGAGCCCTTCGAAAACGCGACGCATTCGGTCCACGTACAGATCATAATGCGGGTCACTCGCCCATATATTCATCACAAAGATACCATTTGTCCGCAAAGTCGATTTACATAGGTCAAAAAATGAGAGACTCCTAAAATTTCGAGGGATGCCATCGGGGTCAAAGGCATCAATCATTAATATATCAGTCGACTCCGGATGTTCTTTCATAAAAGGGATACCATCACCGTGAATCACCTTGAGTGATTTATCGTTAGGGGGAAGATGAAACATGAGGTGCGCCACACCAATCACTTTTCGATGAATCTCAACCACAATCGATTTCATATCAGGTAAAAACCGATGAATAAATTTAGGGATAGATGCGCCCCCTAAACCAATCAATAAAATTTTACGAGGTCGAGCATGAAAGAGAAGAAACATCATCATCGCTCTTGTATAAGTGAGTTCTAAGTGATAAGGTTTTTTTAAGCGCATTGAACTTTGGATTGCGTGCGATGCAAAATGTAAAGAACGAACCCCTTCAGATTCACTGACATCAATACTGATGTCATCATCCATCACTTCTTCACGAAATATTTTTTTAAATAAGTCTCTCATGGATAGAAAGGAATATCATCCAACGCTTTTTCTAATCGTTTCAGTGACACAGGATATGCTGTTTTCAAATCCTGGGCGAATAATGACACATGAAGCTC
>JAPLQN010000033.1 GCA_026399645.1 Candidatus Methylopumilus sp.
TCAGCTAGCAAACGAAATCCTTTACTTGATGCTGTATCGAATGTCCCTGTAACTAGAACTTGAGCAATTAATTTAGGCTGGTACTCTCTAATCTCAAATGCATCTTTTTTTTCAATGCTGATAAATTCTGGTTCTTCAATCGCCATAGCATTAAAACTTGCGATTAATAGAAGTACAATTGCAAAAATATTTAACCGCATAGTACTTACCCATTTAAAGTTATTAAATCACTAATCATTCTTGCTGCTTTTGGAGCCATCGTCAATCCATAACGATAGTGACCTATATTTAAGTATACATTATTGTATTTATGATGTTTTTCTATCATAGGTACATTACCTTCTGAGCCTGGTCTTAGCCCACTCCATTGATTTTCAATTTTATATTTTTTTAAAATAGGCATTAAAAATTCGGCTTTCTGTTGAAGCGAATTTCTAGCTTCTTCTGTAATGCCTTTGTCAAAACCAACGTCTTCTTTTGTACTCCCTGCAAGCACAACGCCATCTTGCCTTTGCACCAAATAGAAATCATCTTTATAAAGGATATATGGCAATTTTTCTTTAACGGCAGGGTATTGAATAAGCTGCCCTCTAATAGGTTTAATTTTTGGCATCTCAATTTCATTTAAAACATTCGAGCTCCATGCCCCTGAGGCTACAACATAATAATCTGCTTCTAGATTGATACTGTTTTCGATTTCAAGATGGTAAATAAAGTTATTTGAATCAGAAATAGGGCTAACTTTTTGATGCTCCATTATGACGACATTATTTTTGATTAAATATATTTTTAAAGCTTTTAATAGGCGAGGATTTCTAATTTGGGCAATATGTGGCAAAAACAAACATGATGTTTTTTCTATTTGAATTTGTTTAATTTCAATAGAATTTTTGTGACACCAATTCATCGCGAAATTTTTATCATGCTCATCGTATATCAACATTCCTGACTCAGCCCATTCGGGGTCAATGCCTGTATCTTTTTTTAGAGTTTCAGAAAGTTCATGATAAAAATCAGCACTCCCAAAACAAAGATCATTCACGCTATCTTGGTAGTTCCAAGGCAACAAAGGTGAGAGAATACCAGCCCCAGCCCACGAAGCTTCCTGACCGATAGTATTCTGATCAACCAAAATGACTTCATATCCTTCTTTAATAAGAAAAAATGAAGTTATACATCCCACGATACCGCCGCCAATGACAGCAATTTTTTTTGTCATACTTTATTTGCCAGTCAGTATGTATTTTTCTAAAGCATTAAGTTTATCTGCCGTACCTAATACCACAAGAATATCTCCCGGAGATAAAACAATATCATCTCTGGGTTCAATATCTTCAAGCATATTAGGGCGTCTTAAATATTTAACTTCTGTATTAAGCATGGTAAAAGGAATTTGAACAAGTCGCCATGAAAGCACATGTGATTTTTCATTGATTTCAATCGCATGCAGTCTTGGTTGTGGCTCAGTCACCTCAGCATCAGCATCAGATACACCCCCAAAATAACCCCTAAACATTTTGTACCGCTCTTCTCTAAATAAGCGAATTCTCTTTACAACGCGATTTAAGGGCACGCCTAAAACAACAAGCGCGTGAGAAGCTAGCATTAGACTTCCTTCTAAAATTTCTGGAACAACTTCACTGGCTCCGGCATTCCTAATTTCATTCATATGAAGATCGTCTCGCGTTCTCACAATGACAGGTATATTCTTGTATGCTTCTTGCGTTACATGCAGTATTTTCATAGCCCCTCTAAAATCCGCATAAGTAATAACAAGTGCTTTTGCTGTTTTAATACCAGCAGCCTCTAAGACGACCCTTCGACTTGCGTCACCAAACATAACATGCTCGCCTCCTGCAGCCGCATCATTTACGCGACTTGAATCAATATCAATAGCAATAAAAGGAATATTTTCTTCTTTTAAAAAGCGCCCTAAGTATTGTCCACTTCTTCCATAGCCACATAAAATTACATGGTCTTTTAAGGTGCGTCCTATAGATTGAATCGCTTGGACAGTATCTTCACTATTACGGTTATAACTTTTTGATAAGTATCGCGCTATACGCCCGTTATACTGAATAATAAATGGGGCCAACATCATTGAAAATAACGAAGCAGCCAAAATAATTTGAAATGCGTGCGCTCCTATGACATGCTCTTCTCTTGCAAGGGCTAATATCACAAAACTAAACTCTCCTGCTTGGGCCAATATAAGGCCTGTTCTAATACCCACTCCAATCTCATAATTAAACAATCGCGTAAGAAGTGTAATTACAAAAGCTTTAAATAAAATAAATCCTAAGGTAATTAGAATGACATAACCAATATTCGAAGAAATTTGGTGAAGGTTAAGTAACATCCCGATACTAATAAAGAAGAGACCCAATAAAATATCTCTAAAAGCTGCAATATCTGATTCAACTTGATAGCGATAGCGGGTTTCAGAAATCAGCATGCCAGCCATAAATGCTCCAATTCCATAAGATAATCCAGCCATTTTTGTGGCGAAAGAAAATAGAAGTGTAATCATCAACACATTCAGAATGAATAATTCACGTGACCTTTGGTTTGCTACCACAGCAAACCAAGAATTCATTACAGGTCTGCCAAATTTAAAAAAACCAAGAATTCATTACAGGTCTGCCAAATTTAAAAAGGATGGAAAATAAGAAAATAGCCTTTAATAATGACATCAAAAATATACTACCAATATCGCTTGATGAAGCTCCAAGCGCTGGAATCAATATTAAAATCGGAATAACTGCTATATCTTGAAAGAGAAGAATACCGATAGCCAATCGACCATGCCTTGAATTTAAATCAACACGCTCCATCAGGATCTTAGAAACTATTGCTGTTGATGACATAGTAAATGCGCTGCCAATAACAAATGCTGAAGTTAAATTAAGCCCTAACCACCAGGCAAGACCAATAGAAGTAAATAAAGTAATAAGTACCTGTGCGCCACCCAAACCAAAAAGGATGTTTCTCATCGAATAAAGTTTGGGCAAACTAAACTCAAGTCCAATACTGAACATTAAAAATACAATACCAAATTCAGCAAAATGTCGACTAGATTCGGAGTCAGGAAGAACTCCAATCAAATGAGGTCCTAAAATTAAACCCACGACAAAATAGGCAATCATCGCGGGCAATTTCAAGTATCGGAATAGCCCAACTAACAAAACTGAGCTTACTAGTAAAATAAGAACTAAGGGCAGGGAGTCAAACATTCATTTTTCCAAGATTAATCAATAATTTTTAGGCTTAAAGCATATATAAACCCTTTTACACGAGTATCTATTACCCTCTACAATGTCATTATGACTAAGACATCATCAAAAAACACTCTTGAACGCGCTCGCCAAGTCCTTGAAATTGAAGCACAAGAAATTTTATCTTTAGCGAATAGGCTTGATGATCATTTCGTCAACGCCGTTCAACTCATTTTACATTGCGATGGCAGAGTTGTGGTAAGTGGGATGGGCAAATCGGGACATATCGGAAGAAAATTAGCCTCTACTTTTGCAAGCACTGGTACGCCAAGCTTCTTTATGCATCCTGCAGAAGCCAGTCATGGTGATTTAGGCATGATTACATTTAATGATGTAGTCATCTTTCTATCAAATTCTGGTAAAAGTGATGAGCTTTTATCTATCCTGCCTGTCATTAAAAGAATCGGTGCAAAAATTATTTCAATTACAGGAAATACTGATT
>JAPLQN010000084.1 GCA_026399645.1 Candidatus Methylopumilus sp.
CCTTTAATAAGCGCTTTCGTAACTAAACCATCTTCTGTGCCACAATCGTGTTGTGTTACAACAAGATCTTGAGTTACATCAACTAAACGTCTAGTTAAATAACCTGAGTTAGCTGTTTTCAATGCTGTATCTGCAAGACCTTTTCGTGCGCCGTGCGTCGAAATAAAATATTGAAGAACATTTAAGCCATCTCGGAAATTAGCAGTAATTGGTGTCTCAATAATTGAGCCATCAGGCCTTGCCATCAAACCTCGCATACCTGCAAGCTGTCTTACTTGAGCTGCAGATCCTCGAGCGCCCGAATCAGCCATCATATAAATTGCATTGAATGATTCTTGATAAAGATCTTTACCATCTTTGCCTTTTACATTTTCACCAGCATCATTTTTAACAGGCTCTTCCTTAAGACGCTTCATCATTGCGTCAGCAACTTTGTCACCTGCACGGCCCCATATATCAACTACTTTGTTATATCTTTCACCTTGGGTAACCAAGCCTGAGATGTATTGATTTTCAATTTCCTTAACTTCAGCTTCAGCAGCTTCAATGAGCTGCTCTTTTTCTGGAGGAACAAGCATGTCATGAATGCTGATTGAGATACCTGCTTTTGTGGCATAGGTATAACCCATGTACATTAGTTTGTCTGCGAGAATTACTGTCTCTCTGAAAGAATTACCGTCTCTCTAATACCGACACGTCTAAATCCTGCATTAATTAATTTTGAAATTTCTTTTTTCTTTAATGCTTTATTAATTAAATCAAAAGAAAGTCCTGCTGGAAGAATTTCAGAAAGTATTGCTCTTCCAACTGTAGTTTCATATCGATTTATTTTGTCAGTTGTTGTGCCATCTAGGCCTAATTCAGTTTCTTTAATACGAACTGTCACGCGCGCATGAAGGTCAACTAACCCACTATCAAAAGCACGGTGAACTTCTGCTACATCACTAAATTTCATACCTTCACCACGTGCAGCAATTTTGTCTCTCGTCATGTAATAAAGACCAAGCACGATATCTTGTGATGGAACAATAATTGGTTCGCCATTAGCTGGAGATAACACATTATTAGATGCAAGCATTAAAGTTCTTGCTTCCATTTGGGCTTCAAGAGATAAAGGAACATGCACTGCCATTTGGTCACCGTCAAAGTCGGCGTTAAATGCAGCACAAACTAAGGGATGCAATTGAATTGCTTTACCTTCAATTAGAATAGGTTCAAATGCTTGAATACCTAAACGATGTAATGTTGGCGCTCTGTTTAATAAAACAGGATGCTCTCTAATTACGTCTTCTAAAATATCCCATACTTCTGGTCCCTCTTCTTCTACTTTTTTCTTTGCAGCTTTAATAGTTGTAGAAAGGCCAAGTACTTCTAGCTTATGGAAAATAAATGGTTTAAATAATTCAAGAGCCATTTTCTTCGGCAAACCACATTGGTGAAGTTTTAATTGTGGTCCAACAACAATCACTGAACGTCCTGAATAATCAACACGCTTACCTAAAAGATTTTGTCTAAATCGTCCGCCCTTACCTTTAATCATATCGGCGAGAGATTTTAATGGTCGCTTGTTAGCGCCTGTCATAACCTTGCCACGTCTGCCATTATCAAGAAGTGAATCAACTGCTTCTTGCAACATACGCTTTTCATTTCTAACAATAATTTCTGGTGCCTTAAGATCTAACAATCTTCTTAAACGATTATTTCTATTAATCACTCGGCGATATAAATCATTCAGATCTGATGTAGCGAATCTTCCACCATCAAGTGGTACCAATGGTCTTAACTCAGGCGGTAACACAGGAAGAATTTCTAAAATCATCCATTCAGGTTTAATACCTGACTTCTGAAATGCTTCAAGTACTTTTAAACGCTTAGCAATTTTTTTAATTTTTGCTTCCGAGCCTGTCTCAGCTAATTCAGTTCTTAATTTTTCAATTTCACTATTAATATCGAGTGATTTGAGCAATTCTTTAATTGCTTCCGCACCCATCACTGCCGTGAATTCATCACCAAACTCTTCTATTTTTGCAAGATAGTCATCTTCAGTAAGAAGTTGTCCTCTTGTTAAAGGTGTCATGCCAGGATCAACAACAATGAATGCTTCAAAATAAAGAACACGTTCAATATCTCTTAAAGCAATATCAAGAACCATACCTAAACGACTTGGTAAGCTCTTTAAAAACCAAATATGTGCAACTGGACTTGCTAAATCAATATGGCCCATGCGCTCACGACGCACTTTAGATAAGGTAACTTCAACACCACATTTTTCACAAATGACGCCACGATGTTTAAGTCGTTTATATTTCCCGCACAGACATTCATAGTCTTTAATAGGTCCGAAAATTTTTGCACAAAACAAACCATCTCTCTCAGGTTTAAATGTTCTGTAATTAATCGTTTCTGGCTTTTTAACTTCACCATAAGACCATGAACGAATTTTTTCTGGAGATGCTAATGCAATCTTAATTGCATCAAACTCTTCTTCTTGTGTAACCTGTTTAAATAGGTCTAATAAAGCTTTCATCTGTGATCTCCTTAGTTTCTATCGAGGTCAATATCAATAGCTAGTGAACGAATTTCTTTAACCAACACGTTGAATGA
>JAPLQN010000055.1 GCA_026399645.1 Candidatus Methylopumilus sp.
CTTTTTCACTAAAAAATTGTTTGATAAATAGTTCATTCATGATTTCATGATTATCTCATGCAGATGAAACTCCGATTTCACAAACCCTCAATAAATGGTAAAATTTATTAAATTTAATCGATTTCAAACTATGAATTTCAAAGCTTTACTCATCTTTTTAGTCCTCGTATTTTCTAGCCCGTCTTGGGCGGAAGTTGAATCATCAAATCTAAGCGCCCTCTACACAACTCCACCTTCCGAAGTGTCACCGACACCTGATCAACCATGGAAAAGCGATATTGGCCTAATCATTAATAAAGCCTATGAGCTCACGGGTATTAAATATAAATTGGGTGGCTCAAAACCAGAAACAGGTTTTGATTGTAGTCAATTTGTAAAATACGTCTTCGAACAAGCTTTGAATTTAAGCCTGCCACCAAGCGCTAGGTCTCTTAGCAAGATAGGTGAAACTATAAGATTTGAAGACCTACAGCCAGGTGATCTTGTATTCTTTAACACAAGAAAATCGAAGTTCTCTCATGTTGGTATCTATCTGGGAAATAATGAATTTATTCATGCACCACGCACAGGCAAAACTATTCGCGTGGAAAATCTTACAAAAAACTATTGGCTTAAAAGATTTAATGGCGCAACAAGAGTTGATCCAGCAGAATCACTTTAAAGATCGGTATGGCCTAGATTTTTTCCTGGGCTAATTTTATCCCTAATCAATTTTTTAACATCCTTAATATCCAAAAATCCTCCGAAGTCTGATCTAGAATAGATTTTTTCTTTATCCAAGAAAATTTCAAAAATACCGCCTGACTTTGGAGTTAATGTGACTGATATAACTTCGTCTTGAAAAGTCGTCAATATTTCCTGCATCATCCATGAGGCGCGTGGAAGCCAGGCACATAGCGTACAAAATTGAATCTCGATTTTATATGTTTTAGATTTAGTTCCCATGGTTTAAAATTATTCTTAAAAATATATTTATTAAAGCCTATTGATATAAGTTAAACAAAAAGACAGAATGATTCATTATTCAATAATTACTGCTTAACAGCTTATTACGAAAGTCATTCATGCGCTCAAAATTCGAAAAATTTACCCTGATAGCCTGTGGCGCTATTTGCGGTGTTCTGATCAGTTTAAATTTGCCCGTCTTTGCGGATAAAGCTGAAAAAAATAATTTACCTATTGATGAGCTTAGAACTTTTGCCGAAGTCTTTGGTAAAATTAAATCTGACTACGTTGAGCCCGTGGAAGACAAGAAGCTTATTAACGAAGCACTCAACGGTATGCTAACAGGCCTTGATCCTCATTCTTCTTTCCTAAATACTGAAGATTTTAAGGAATTAAATCAAGCCACCCAAGGTGAGTTTGGTGGTCTAGGTATTGAGGTCGGCATGGAAGATGGTTTTGTAAAAGTGATTTCTCCGATTGAGGATAGTCCGGCTTATAAAGCTGGCTTGAAGAGCGGTGACCTCATCATGAAACTAGATGACACTTCTACAAAAGGATTAACGCTTAATGACTCGGTTAAAAAAATGCGTGGCAAACCAGGTACCAACATTGTTCTCACTGTATTAAGAAAAGGAGAAACTAAACCTTTAACTTTTAATTTAGCTCGAGCCATCATCAAGTCACAAAGCGTTAAAGGAAAGCTTGTTGAGTCAAATTATGCATACGTTCGCGTCGCTCAATTTCAAGAACATACTGGTGAAGATTTAGCGAAATTCTTAAAAAACCTTCGTCAGCAAAATAAAGCGCCTCTTAAAGGCATATTGCTTGACCTTAGAAATAATCCTGGTGGCTTATTAAATGCAGCGGTAGGTGTATCTGCAGCATTCTTACCTAAAGGTGACTTAGTTGTTTATACCGAAGGTCGTGCACCAGATTCAAAAATGAACTTAACAGCTGTACCAGGGGATTATCTTAAAGGTGGCGGTAAAGACGATTACCTCAAAGATTTTCCAGAGGATATTAGAACAACTCCTATGGCTGTTTTAGTGAATAACGGATCTGCATCTGCATCTGAAATTGTGGCGGGTGCGCTCCAAGATCACAAGAGGGCTCTGATCGTAGGCATGCAAAGTTTTGGTAAAGGCTCTGTACAAAGTATTCTGCCTATGAATAACGGTACGGCGATTAAGATGACAACAGCAAGATACTTTACGCCTAAAGGAAGATCTATTCAGGCTAAAGGGATTGTGCCTGATATCATTGTTGATGACGGAAGCGATCCTACATTCATGACTAAAGAAGCAGATCTCACAAACCATCTTTCAAATCCAAAAGATGCTGATGCGAATGCTGCGCCTAAAGATAAAGACAGTAAGCCTTTAGCGCCACCAGTCAAAAAACCTGAAGATGATAAAAAGAAAACCTCTGATGCACCATCAGGTCCGATTGAGCCAGGAAGTAAAGCAGATAAGCAATTCCAAGAAGCTATGAATATCCTAAAAGGTCTTCAAATTATTCAAAACAAATGATTGATGACCTCATCATTGAGTTTGATAAAGGCCTGAAGGTTTTATTTGCTAAGCCCAAGGGCTCAAGACCAAGACCCGATCTTCATATTGAAGATTCCGAATTAACTCCTGACGAAAAGAAACGCACGATCGAATTGATGCGTGTAAACCATACAGGTGAAGTTTGCGCTCAAGCTTTATATAGCGGACAACTTCTTTTTAATCCGCGTGGTGAGGGTGCAGAGTCTCTAAAAAAAGCTTCAAAGGAAGAAATTGATCACCTTGATTGGTGCAACTCTAGAATCAAAGATTTAGGTGGTAAAACAAGCCTTCTTAATCCTGTCTGGTATACAAGTTCTCTATTAATAGGTTCTTTTGCAAGCGCCTTAGGTGAAAAATATAACTTAGGATTTTTAGCTGAAACAGAACGACAAGTCACACAGCATTTAAAAGGTCACTTAGATAAGATATCTAAAAATGATCTTAAGACTGCTAAGATTTTAGAGGTAATGGCAGATGATGAAGAGCAACATGCAATTAAGGCAAAAGAATTAGGTGGGATTGATCTGCCTCGCAAGATAAAAAAAGTAATGTCATTAACCTCAAAAGTGATGACCACACTTTCTGCAAAAATTTAATCAATGCAAAAATTTAACGATATCCTATTAACTCTTGACAACTCAGATCACATTGATCGTATAGAGATTTATAAAAATAATGCTTTAGTTGGTGCAATCGAAAATAAGCCTGGCAGCCAAGGATCAATTAAAGTTTATCAACATCTTTGGAAACTTTTTGGTGCAATAACTTTAGACGCTGCAATTGAAGGCCTTGATTTGTATTCAGAGCACACAGAAGATGCACAAAAGAATCCTGGTAAACATCCAAATGTTGATCGTCTTCTTTCTATTATGGAAAATGAAGAGCCGCTTGATTTGAAAATTATTAAAAATTAATTTAGCTTTTAGGCGTCTTCTTTAATTTCAAAATCGTGCGTAATTTCAACTGATTTTGATAGCATAATCGAAGCTGAGCAATATTTTTCAGCAGATAACTTAATCGCACGCTCTACCTGATCTTTATCTAAGTCCTTACCTTTTAGCACAAAATGAATATGGATCTTAGTGAATACTTTTGGCACGATCTCGGCTCTCGTAGCTTCAATATCAGCATAACAGTCACTAATAGCTTGTCTTGATTTCTTAAGGATGGTGACTACGTCAAATGATGTGCAACCTCCCATGCCAATAAGAAGCATTTCCATAGGTCGCATACCTAATTTTCTGCCACCCAACTCCTCGGGCCCGTCTAAGATCACTGAGTGATTTGACTCGGACTCTCCTATGAAACATACATTCTCAACCCACTTAACCCGAGCTTTCATTATTTAACTCCGAGCAACTCAACATCAAAAATTAAAGTAGCATTTGGTGGAATTACTCCGCCTGCGCCTCGAGCACCATAGCCCATATCTGGAGGAATAATGAGTGTCCTCTTACCATGAATTTTCATACCATCCACACCGTCATCCCAGCCTCGTATTACCTGACCACCTCCTAAATTGAATACGAAAGGATCATTACGATCTAATGAACTATCAAACTTTTTGCCCTTACCATCCTTTTGATTAGGATCGTATAACCAGCCCGTGTAATGAACAGTCACTGCGAGACCTTTTTCAGCTTGTCGTCCATTTCCTAGGGTAGTATCTTTAATGACTAATGTAGTGATATTTTTTTCCAATTTCAGTTCCTTTTGTGAGATTTTTGATTCAGCAAAAGCTAAATCAATATTAAATAAAATAATACCAAAAGCTAAGATAAATTTAACCGCATTCATATATCGCATATTAACATTCCTCAAGTTTAATTAAGATAAGTCCATTCAATCAGATCATCTTGTATTTTAGATGATTCGTTTGCCTTAGGATCATTCGCTATAAATACAAAAACTTTCACATCATTATTTTTATCAAAAATATATCCTGCAATAGCACTGACATTCTGAATACTACCGGTTTTAAGATAAGCACGCTTAGCGACGAATAATTTTTTTCCTCTATTCTTTAAGGTACCGTCTATGCCAAGATTGGGGAGCGATGCTACAAATTCAGGCATATAAAGACTGTCATATGCTCTTTCTAATAAGAAGCCCAGATCTTCTGCGCTCACTTTTGCTTTTCTTGATAGTCCTGCGCCGTTATCGATTTCAAGGGAATCAAGTTTCATTTTTTCTTTCATCAAAGATTCCTTGGCGAATCTTCCCGCTTCATTTTCGGTTATAGGATTACCATTATTTTCTGCCAGCATAGTAAGCAATAGATTTCTAGCTAATAAATTTTGGCTATATTTATTAATATCCCTTACGACAAGACTTAAGGGTCTGGATAGATGCTCATAGAACTTAAGTGCATCTGTGGTATTTTGGTATGTATTTTTAAACTCGCCCTCAATACTTCCTCCATGGATCTTCCAAAGCTTTTCAAAGAGACCATTAGATAAGCGATTGGCACTCAGGACAGATAAATCAATATCCTTACTCTCACACGCCTTATCGTAGTGACCATTAAATATAATCTCCGTAAAATTAGATTTTGTCTCTACCTCGAAACCAAGATTATCTTTCCACGCATTACAACCCTGGTCGGTAAATTTTAAATGGTTAATAACCTTAAGCATTTGAAGCTCAGGAAAAGTTTGTATATTAATTTTTTCATTTTCAATTGAAAAATTAAAGTTGATAGTATTTTGATTCACAACAAAAGATTTTGGATTTACGTTATAGGCACGATACTTCTTATCATCAATAAAATCTTGATTCTGTAATTCTCCAAAAAAACTTTCCTCGATAATAAGATTACCGTGAATATGCTGAATACCTTTTTGCTGAACTTTTTCGATAACTTCAGAAAGGTCTGAATATGTAAGTGTAGGGTCACCATAACCCTTAATAATAAGGTCGCCATAAAGATGTTTATTTTTTAAGACTCCTTTGTAGAGCACCTCTGTCTTCCATTGGAACTGTGGGCCTAAAATCTGCAATCCAGTATAGGTTGTGACAAGCTTCATTAAGGAAGCCGGGTTGAATGCTTTTTGTTCGTTATAACTAAACACTTTATTGCGTTTTGAAATATTTTTAATATAAAGCGTGTAATTCGTTTTTGATAACTCGGAACGATTGAATATCTTATTTATTGCATCAATATCCGTATCTGCGAATGCGCTAGTCATCCATAAGGCATAAATAAAAAATAGTATTCGCAATTTATAAGGATGACTCAATAACTTCAAGCGTCGTATCAATCATGAAATCAATCTCATCATGATTAATGACATAAGGTGGCATAAAATAGATAGTTCGACCTATTGGTCTTATTAAAAGACCGCGATCAATCGCTTTCATGCTTATTTTTTTCAGTGTTTTTTTTGTGACTTCTTCTAGATCAAATGCCCATATCATGCCTATATTCCTAATGTTAGAAATAGGTAATGTTGTAAGTTTCTTCATGCGCTCTGAAATATAAGCTGAGGTTTTATTATTTTGATTAATTACATCATGACCTTCAAAATAACTTAATGTTCCTAATGCAGCACTGCAAGCAAGAGGATTGCCGGTGTAACTATGAGAATGAAGAAAACCTTTTTCTATCTTATTCTCATAGAAAGCCATATAAATTTCATCCGTTGTGAGCACAGCTGATAAGGGGAGATATCCTCCGGTTAATCCTTTTGAGAGACAAATAAAATCAGGTTTTATATTTGCATGTTCGAATGCAAACATTTTCCCCGTTCTTCCAAAGCCTACCGCAATCTCATCGTCAATCAGATGAATTTGGTATTGAGTACAAAGCTCCCTTGCTTTTCTTAAATAGACTGAATGATACATTCCCATTCCGGTAGCACATTGCACAAGAGGCTCTAGAATAAAAGCAGCTATGTATTGGTGATTTTCTTGAAGATATATTTCTAAATCTTGAATACATCTTAATGCATAAGATTCAGCTGTCTCACCTTTATCAGCATATCGCCAGTCAGGTGTCTTGATAAGATTATTTTTTTTAATTAGTGAAGCGTAATTTTTACGAAAAAGTTTAATGTCCGTCACAGAGAGAGCTCCGAGCGTCTCACCATGATAACTATTCTCCAAATAAATAATTTTATTTTTTTTTGGCTGACTCTTGTTCTTCCAATAATGCACGCTCATCTTAATAGCAATTTCAATTGCATTAGATCCGTCGCTACCGTAAAAAGCATGGCCCAGATTTGTAAGGGTACTTAATTTTTCAGAGAGATTTATAGCGGGCTCATGAGTCAAACCTGCGAGCATTATGTGTTCAACAAGATCGAGTTGATCTGTGATAAATTTTTTAATCTCACTTTGGTTGTGGCCAAATAAATTTACCCACCAAGAACTGATCGCGTCTAAATATTTTTTATCATCATAGTCGTATAGCCAAACACCTTCACCTCGCCTAATCGGGATAATAGATTGCGCCTGTTGAATTTTCATTTGTGTACATGGATTCCACAAGCTCTTTAAACTTCTATCGATGTAGTGCTGGTTTTTCATACATTAAGGTGCTGGGTTCATATGAGTAAGATGAATAATTTCAATTTCATCTAAAAGTTCTTTAGATAGCTTTCTCTTATACGCTTCAACATTTTCTCTTAATTGATCAAGCGATGTTGCACCTATAATGGTTGATGTCACAAACCAGTGATGGTATACAAATGCTAAGGCCATGTCAGTCAATGTCATTCCATGTTTCGATGCTAATATTTCGTAAGCTTTCACAGCAGGGAATACATTGGGCTTGTCATATCTTTGTGCGAACCCTTTAAAAAGTGTCACGCGCCCTTTAGATTCGATATCTTTTAAATATTTTCCAGTAAGATGTCCAAATGCTAAGGGGGAATAGGCTAAAAATCCAATCTTTTCTCGGTATAAAATTTCCGTCATACCAAACTCTATTCCTCTGTTGATGAGGTTATAACAATTCTGAACTGATACTATGAGAGGTAATTTCTTTTCTCTCGCAATACGAATAAATTCCATCACCCCCCAGGATTGCTCATTTGAGATACCAATGTATTTAATCTTGCCTTCTTGCACAAGCTTTTCAAGGGCTTCTAATTGTTCATGAATGGATACCCATTCTTTTAATTTTGACTCTTCTATTTCAGCGCTGGGATCAAATTTATATTGGCCAAACATAGGCACATTTCTTTCGGGCCAATGAAGTTGATATAAGTCAATGTAATCTGTTTGAAGTCTTTTTAATGAACCTTCAAGTGCCTCACGTAAATTTTTTTCATCTAAGGCTTTAGGTCCATTGCGAATCCAATTTAATGATCTTCTTGGTCCCGCAGCTTTGGTAGCTAAAACGATCTCTTCTCTCTTTTGTTTTTTCAGCCAATGGCCCAGAATCGTTTCGGTTACAGTAAAAGTATTTGCCTTAGGTGGAACTGGATACATTTCGGCGGTATCAATAAAATTAATGCCATGTGATATTGCCCAGTCGAGCTGTAAAAATGCTTCGGACTCTGTGTTTTGCTCGCCAAAAGTCATGGTGCCCAGAGTAATGGGCGAAATAAGCAAATCCGACTGCCCCAACCTTCGATAATCTTGCTTTTCTATGTAATAGCTCATATAAAAATAATGTTTAGATTCAGATATTTAACGAAATAACACTTGAAATTTTAGACTTTCGTCCCTATTATTAGCACTCTATGACATTGAGTGCTAATCACTCATGTTTTCGATTTTGATTAACTTTCAAAGAATACACTATTAGGAGAATATGAAATGAAAATTCGCCCTTTACATGATCGCGTAATTGTAAAGCGTCTTGAAGAAGAACGTACAACAGCATCAGGCATTGTTATACCTGACGGCACAACAGAAAAACCAGACCAAGGCACAGTGCAAGCTGTGGGAAATGGAAAAATTTTCGAGGATGGCAGTGTTAAAAAGCTAGACGTCAAAGTGGGCGATAAAGTTCTATTTGGAAAATACGCTGGCCAAGCAGTTAAGGTTGATGGTGAAGAATTACTTGTGATGCGTGAAGAAGATATCATGGGCATTGTTGAATAAAGCCTTAAACATTCATTCGTAAATATTTTGGAGAAATAAAAAATGGCAGCAAAAGACGTAAGATTTGGTGACGACGTTCGCCAAAAGATGATTACCGGTGTAAATATTTTAGCAAATGCAGTTAAAGTCACACTCGGCCCTAAAGGGAGAAATGTTGTGCTAGAACGTTCATTTGGCGCACCTACGATCACTAAAGATGGTGTATCAGTTGCAAAGGAAATCGAACTTAAAGATAAATTTGAAAACATGGGCGCACAAATGGTTAAAGAAGTTGCATCTAAAACTTCTGATATCGCAGGCGATGGCACAACTACGGCAACAGTATTGGCTCAAGCGATTATTCGCGAAGGTATGAAATCAGTAGCTGCAGGTATGAATCCAATGGATCTTAAAAGAGGTATCGATAAAGCTGTTGAGGCTGGCGTTGCTGAGCTTAAAAAATTAAGTAAGCCATGCACAACAAGTAAAGAAATTGCTCAAGTGGGTTCAATCTCTGCTAACTCTGATCACTCTATCGGACAAATCATTGCAGACGCGATGGATAAAGTAGGTAAAGAAGGTGTGATCACAGTTGAAGATGGTTCAGGCTTAACAAATGAATTAGATGTTGTAGAAGGTATGCAATTTGATCGTGGATATCTATCACCTTATTTCATTAATAATTCAGACCGACAAATTGCATTATTAGATAATCCTTTTATTCTTTTACATGATAAAAAAATATCTAATATCAGAGATCTTCTTCCTGCGCTTGAACAAGTAGCTAAATCAAGCCGCCCTCTCCTGATTATCGCTGAAGATATTGAAGGTGAAGCGCTAGCTACTTTAGTTGTAAATAATATTCGCGGCATCCTAAAAACTGTCGCTGTTAAAGCGCCAGGTTTTGGTGACAGAAGAAAAGCAATGCTTGAAGATATTGCAATTCTTACAGGTGCTACAGTGATTTCAGACGAAGTAGGTTTGAAATTAGAAACGATTAAGATTGAAGATTTAGGTCAAGCGAAAAGAATTGAAGTGGGCAAAGAAAACACTATCATTATTGATGGTGCTGCGGATGAGAAAAATATTAAGTCACGTATTGCTCAAATCAAAACACAAATTGAAGAAGCTACAAGCGACTACGACAAAGAAAAGCTTCAAGAGCGTGTTGCAAAACTTGCAGGTGGCGTTGCTGTAATTAAAGTGGGCGCAACGACTGAAATTGAAATGAAAGAAAAAAAAGCACGCGTTGAAGATGCGCTCCACGCCACAAGAGCTGCTGTTGAAGAAGGTATTGTTGCTGGCGGTGGCGTTGCTTTAATTAGAGCGCGTGATGCGATTGCAAAGGTTAAAGGTGAAAATGCAGATCAAGAAGCTGGTGTTCGTATTGTGCTTCGTGCTGTTGAAGAGCCCTTAAGACAAATCGTTGCTAATGCTGGTGTAGAACCGTCTGTAGTCGTTAATAATGTGGTAGCTGGTAAAGGCAACTACGGATTTAACGCGGCAAATGAAACTTATGGTGACATGGTTGAGATGGGGGTGCTAGATCCTACTAAAGTCACTCGCTCTGCATTACAACATGCAGCATCTGTTGCAGGTCTTATGTTAACAACTGACTGTATGATCGCTGATCTTCCTAAAGATGACTCTCCAGCAATGGGTGGTGGTGATATGGGCGGTATGGGTGGTATGGGTGGTATGGGTGGTATGATGTAACTCAAAAGCATTAATAAAAAAAGACCTCTTAGGAGGTCTTTTTTTTAATCTTTTTTTTATCTGGTAATAAATTAGGATAGCATTACACCTCATGAATGCATCCCTTCCCAGCCAGAATCAATTCAAAGATTTGAATGAGAAACAAGTTGAAGCTGTAACACTTCAAAATGAATCTGCACTCATTCTCGCTGGTGCAGGGAGCGGCAAAACTAAAGTACTCACTTCCAGAATTGCATGGCTTATTCAAACAAACGTAGTGAGTCCTTTTGGTCTTATCGCTGTGACATTTACCAATAAAGCTGCAAAAGAAATGCTGCACAGAATTACCATGCAGCTTCCCATCAATACAAGAGGTATGTGGGTAGGTACATTCCATGGTTTATGTAATCGATTTCTTAAAACGCATGCAAGAGATGCTGGCTTGCCTGAGACATTCCAAATATTAGATAGCCAAGATCAGTTATCTTTAATTAAAAGAACGATGAAAGTAATGAATGTAGACACTGAAACTTATGCACCTAAACAAGTGCAACACTATATAAATGGTTGCAAAGATGAAGGCTTAAGAGCTACTCATGTAGATAATTACGACGCACATTCAAAAAAATTAAATGAAGTCTATCTTGAATATGAGAAACAATGTCAAAAAGAAGGATTGGTTGATTTTGGTGAATTGCTTTTAAGGTGTTATGAACTTTTCGAAAAAAATATAGCCATTCGCCAGCACTATCAAGATCGATTTAAACATATCCTCATTGATGAGTTTCAAGATACAAGCGGACTTCAATATCAATGGTTAAAACTTCTTGCAGGTAACAGCAGTTTTATATTTGCTGTAGGGGACGATGATCAATCTATCTATAGTTTTAGAGGAGCTAGAGTTGGCAATATGAAAGATCTTGAAAGAGATTTCCATGTCAAACAAATTATTAAGCTAGAACAAAACTACAGATCTAAAAGTAACATTCTTAACACCGCAAATGCCATCATTGATCATAACAAAAATAGATTAGGCAAGAACTTATGGACTTCCGCTGGAGAGGGTGATCCCATTCGTATTTATACAGGCCATACCGATATTGATGAAGCCAAGTTTATCGTAGATGAAATAAAAATGCTTCATAGGGAAGGTGTATCGCTCAATCATATTGCTATTCTTTATAGAAGCAACGCGCAGTCGCGTGTTCTCGAACATAATATTTTTTCATCCAACTTACCTTATCGTGTATACGGTGGGTTACGTTTCTTTGAGCGTGCTGAAATTAAACATGCGATTGCTTACTTAAGACTCATTGCAAATAAAAATGATGACAGTGCATTTTTAAGAATTGTAAATTTTCCAACGCGCGGTATTGGAAGTAGGTCATTAGAAAGTCTTCAAGATATTTCTAGACAGGATAGTTGCAGCTTTTGGGATGCTGCGGTGAAATCATCAGATCAAACACCCACAATCAAAAAAGGCTTACCTTATTTTATCCATCTGATCAAACATATTGAAAGCGGCTTTGAAGGATTAACGCTTCCACAAATGATTGATCTCATTATTAACGAATCAGGGCTTAAGGACCACTATACCAATGAAAAAGATGGTTTAGATAGGGTCTCTAACTTAAATGAATTGGTCTCTGCAGCCGCAACATTTCTTAATAATGATAATAATGAGTCTGCAAATCCGCTTGGGGATTTTTTAAATTATTCCTCTTTAGAAAGTGGTGATATGCAAGCGAGTGAGGGTTCAGATGCCATCCAACTCATGACTATTCACTCATCCAAGGGGTTGGAATTTGACGTAGTGTTTATTTCAGGCCTTGAAGAAGGTTTATGTCCACACGAACAAAGTCTTTTTGAATCCAAAGGGCTTGAGGAGGAGAGAAGGCTTATGTATGTTGCTGTGACAAGAGCTCGATCAAAACTATACCTAAGTTATGCATTATCAAGAATGCTTCATGGCCAGACAAGATATGGTATGCCATCAAGATTCCTGGAAGAGATCCCTGAGAGTCTTGTTAAAAACATTAACACAATCAATTTTAAAAATAATGTAGATCAGATTGAAGAAAATTATTCACAACCTAATCAGCAGAAACATACTTGGCGTATTGGTGAATCTATCATGCATGAAAAATTTGGCCAAGGAACCGTTTTAGGTTATGAAGGTAATGCTGATGATTTAAGAATCCAAATTAAATTTACTAAAGCAGGGACCAAATGGCTTGCGATGGAATACGCAAAACTCTTTAAACACTAGTAGCTTTTAGCAGACTTAAAAATATCTCGGTAACTAATATATTGAAATGCAAACATCACCGATGTGATGACAAGCAATGCAAAGAAAATAATTGCACCCATTAATGAAGGTCCTATAGCGGGGAAGAGTGAAGCGAGTGCGCCAATTAATAACTCACATGACAACATAAATAATATCGCTATTGTTGAAAAAATAAGCCATGAAAGACCTAAAGGAAAAATATACATTAAGCATCCGGCGATACTAGATTTAATTGATTTGAAAAGTGAATAGTTGTTATAAACGATCAGCATTGGCGAGAACCAAGTCGCCATAAGTAACGGCAGAAGGAGTAGGATTAATTTTCCAATCATGGGCAAAAAATTATTAATTACTGTCACAAGCTCATTATTATTCTCTGATAGTTGAATAAAGCCCTGCATTTCAGAATTTAAAACCATCGTCACCATAGCCGCATAAATTAAGCAAATGAAGCCAAGCATTAGCAATGTTGTGAGTCTAGGTTTAATTTTTTCAAATACCGCTAAAAAATTTTCTTCCTTATTTTTGTCATGAGTCTTGTAGAAGTTAACTGCGAATACCAAAAATATTGGCCAAATCAAGATAGATGCAATTGAAAAGATTTGAATCATGGGCATTGAAGGCAATAGCATGAAAATAAAAAGATAAGCTAGGCTAAGCATCAATGATTGATTGGGTGTCTTTTTGAAAAGTTTGAAGCTTTCTTTATTCCAGCGAATGGAATCTCGGAATGTAATTTTTTTCATATCAATTTACCTTAAAATTTATCCGCCAATGCGTTTCTTTAAAATTTTCTTAAAATGATTAGGGTCTTTTATGAAGGTGAGTGCACCTTCTTCTGCATAATAGAAGTCGTTAAGTCTTGAAACCCAAAATCTAAGAGACGCTAATCTTAATACATCATTCCAAGCTTGATCTTCATTATCATTAAAAGATCTTATCTTCTTATAAGCATCTAAGAATGCATTCAGTCTTGTCTCATCAAAAGAACCATCGCTATTCACGCACCAATCATTTACTGCTATAGCCACATCTAAAATAAGATAATCTGTGCAAGCGTAATAAAAGTCAATAAAGCCTGATACCTCATCATTTAAAAAGAGAACGTTGTCCTTAAATAGATCTCCATGAATAGTAGATTTAGGAAGCTTATAATTTTGCTTTTCTTGGTAAAGAATCTCTTCTCTTAATAATTTACTTTCGTCTTGAGGTAACTCATTAAATAAAGTTTCAGCCGTTTTTTTTATCCAGCTAAGGTCTCTTGTATTTTGATGTTGAGACATAAAATTGGTTGACTTCACGTGGAGCTCTGCGAGGCTTTTGCCAACAGCTTTGCAATGATTGACTTCAGGGTTAGTGACCTCTTTACCCTTTAAACATGTCACGATTAAGGCGGGTTTATTTTTTAAAATACTTAGTGCTGTGCCATTATTTTTGAAAATTGGTTTGGGGCATAAAAATGAATGTGTCGCTAGATGGGACATCAGATCTACAAAATAAGGGAGATCTTCTATGGTATTTTTTTCGAAGAGCGTTAAAACAAATCGGTCGTGCGCCGTCATCAAAAAATAGTTGGTATTCGTTATCCCAGACTTAATACCTTGATAATCAGTGAGATCATCAAAAGCATAATCTTGAAGCCAGATTTTTAATTCTTCAATATTAACTGATGTGTAGACTGACATAAAAAAAAGGGCTTATTGCCCTTTCAAAAAAAATTTAGAATCTAAATATTACCCACTTAGGCACAGAGAGAGGTTGGCTAGGGCCATCAAATTTTGCCCAACCACCGTCTTGATCTTCCTTCAATAAATAATAGGAAGGTCCACCAGCGGGAGGCGTTACTTTCATCATATAAAGTTCACCATTAATGCGGTATTCTTCGACTGTATCAGCCCCTTTTTTGGTGATGGTAATTTGAGGCTCATCCACAATATCGCTTTCAAAATTCTTTGGTGGTGGCTTCACTTCTTCCAAAAGCTCAAGTTTTTTTTCAGCCGTGACATTTAAGCTTATTAAGACAGTCGCCAATAAAAAAGCTTTAATTGTGTTTTGTATTTTCATACCCAAGATTCTAGCAAAAAACCTATAGATGGTATGGTTTATTTGATAATTTATAAGTAAAGCTGAGCTTTTCTCTCTGCGGGCGTTAGCGTAAAACCAATCGATTCATAATGGTTAAATATCGCATCCACAATCTCTTTAGGTCCCTCAAGTATTTGGATCAAATCCAAGTCTTTTAATTCAGCCATCCCTTCATTTACGATTTTATCTTTTAACCAGTCTAGTAAGCCGGACCAGAACTCCTTTCCCACTAAAATGATAGGAATTTTTCTTGATTTACCCGTTTGAATAAGTGTGATCACTTCCATTAATTCATCAAGCGTTCCAAATCCCCCTGGCAAGACGACGTAAGCTGAAGCGTACTTAATAAACATCACTTTACGCATAAAGAAATATTTAAAATTTATCGAAATATCCTGGTAGTCATTCGATTTTTGTTCGTGGGGCAAATTAATATTAAGTCCAATGCTAGGGCCCTTGCCTAAAGAAGCCCCTTTATTAACTGCTTCCATAAGGCCAGGACCGCCGCCAGAAATAACGCTAAACCCGGAGTTGGATAGCGCCTCCGCTATATCAACGGTGAGCTTGTAATAAGGATGATCTTCGCTAACCCTAGCACTTCCAAACACGGATACGGCAGGGGTTATTTTTTTAAGTTTTTCGGTAGCGCCAACAAATTCTGACATAATTTCGAATGCATACCAGGATTCACTCTCATTATGAGTTTCATCAAACAATTCTGGGCCGTTAAATTTAGGTATCTTTTTATCTGCTGACATAAAAACTTTCAAAGTTAAACAATGAAAACACTATTATTGGTCGATGGCTCTTCTTATCTTTATCGGGCGTTTCATGGATTGCCTGATCTTAGAAACAGTCACCAAGAACCTACTGGAGCTATTTATGGCGTCTTAAATATGCTCCGAAAACTCCACAAAGAGTTCCCTTCTGATTATAGCGTTTGCGTTTTTGATGCAAAAGGAAAAACTTTCAGGAATGATCTTTATCCCGAGTATAAGGCTAATCGATCCGCGATGCCTGATGATTTAAGAGCTCAAATTGAGCCGCTTCATGAAGCCATTACAGCGATGGGCTGGCCGATTCTTATTCAAGAGGGTGTCGAGGCTGACGATGTGATTGGGACCTTATGTAAGGAAGCCACCCAGCATCAATTTAATGTCGTAGTCTCAACAGGCGATAAGGATTTAGCTCAGCTTGTAAATAAACATGTCACTTTAATTAATACGATGACGAATGAAAAACTTGATATCGAAGGTGTCAAAAACAAATTTGGGCTGATGCCCAATCAAATTATCGATTACTTAACGCTTATTGGAGACACCTCAGATAACGTCCCTGGCGTTGAAAAAGTGGGTCCTAAAACTGCATTGAAGTGGCTTAATGAATATCAAACACTCGACAATATCGTAAATAATGCTGCTCAATTCTCAGGTATCGTCGGTGAAAATTTAAGGAAAGCACTCGATTGGATTCCTAAAGCTAAAGATCTTATTACGATTCGATGTGATCTTGATATCGACAAAAATTGGGACAATTTCAAACCTAAAGCGCAAGACCCATCCACTTTAGAAAATTTATATCAGAGATTTGAATTTAAGAATTGGCTTAACGAAATTAAAGAAGGTAGCTCTGAGAATAATCTATCAGGTAAAAGTAGTGAAGAAAAAATATCTATCAAATCGCCCAGTCATTTTATTTCTAAAATAAAATACGACACAATATTCGACAAAGATCTATTACATGTGTGGCTAGAAAAAATTACAGAAAAAAAATATGTCTGTGTCGACACAGAAACTAACTCGCTTGACACTATGCAGGCAAAAATTGTAGGTATATCGATAGCAGTGAATGCCGGGGAAGCAGCTTATATTCCTTTAGCGCATGATTATCCTGGAGCTCCCGAACAGTTATCAATTGATACTATATTAAATTTACTGAAGCCCATGTTAGAAGATGAAAAAATTAAAAAAATTGGGCAAAACATTAAGTATGATGCACATGTATTTTTAAATCACGGTATACATCTTAAAGGCATTAAGCACGATACGATGTTACAAAGCTATGTGACGGAAAGTCATCAAAGCCATGGCATGGATAATTTAAGCTTAAGGCATCTAGGTCACACCTGTGTCAGTTATGAAGATGTAGCTGGCAAGGGCGTGAATCAACTTAAATTCAATCAGGTTGATATTAATGTAGCATCACATTACTCATCTGAAGATGCGGATGTCACTTTACAATTAAATCAATTCTTTAATCCTACAATTGAAAGTGATGTGTCACTTAAATTTATTTATGAAAATATTGAAATACCGGCCGCTGGAGTGCTGTTAAAGATTGAAAGAAATGGTGTACTTGTAGATGATAAAAAATTAAATGCACAAAGTCATGAAATTGGTAAAAAAATTCTACTGCTAGAAGAAGAGGCTTATCAATTAGCAGGACAACCTTTCAATCTCGCGTCGCCTAAACAATTACAAGATATTTTATTTAATAAGCTGGGTATTAAATCTTTGAAAAAAACACCTTCAGGCGCTCCTTCTACAGATGAGGAAGTATTGCAAGATTTAGCCTTAGATTATCCTTTACCCAAATTATTACTCGAACATCGGAGTCTATCTAAGCTTAAATCAACCTACACAGATAAACTACCAAAAATGATTAATGCCAACACTGGGCGGATTCATACAAGCTACAACCAGGCTGTAGCAATTACAGGACGTCTTGCAAGTTCAGATCCTAATTTACAAAATATCCCAATCCGAACCCTTGAAGGAAGAAAAATAAGAGAAGCATTTATTGCGAATGAAGGCTCATCTATTCTATCTGCAGACTATTCTCAAATAGAGTTAAGAATCATGGCTCACCTATCTCAAGATAAACGATTACTTGAAGCTTTCAAGAATAATGAAGATATTCATAAATCAACAGCAGCTGAAATCTTTGGTTGCGACCTAGGTAGTATTTCCCAAGAACAAAGGCGCTACGCAAAAGTAATTAATTTTGGCTTGATTTATGGTATGAGTGTATTTGGTTTATCAAAATCACTGGGTATTGAGCGCAGTGCGGCCTCAAATTATATTGAGACTTATTTTGCGAGATACCCTGGCGTTAAACGCTACATGGAAGAAGCGAAATTATTTGCTAAAGATAAAGGTTATGTAGAAACATTTTTTGGCAGACGATTATGGATTCCAGAAATTAATAGCTCGAATGGTATTAGAAGATCTGCAGCAGAGAGAGCAGCAATTAACGCCCCCATGCAAGGCACTGCTGCTGACCTCATTAAGTTAGCAATGATTGCGGTCGATCAATGGCTTTCTCAAAACACACACTTAAAAACAATGATGATTATGCAGGTACACGATGAGCTTGTATTTGAAGTGCCTCAAGATGAAATCGATATTTTACGAAAAGAATTACCTATCTTAATGGAGGGCGTTGCAAATCTTGATATTCCTCTTATTGTAGATATTGGCGTTGGATTGAATTGGGATACGGCACACTAGAATGGAATTTGGCACTTTAATTATTGGCGATGAAATTTTATCTGGCAAAAGACAAGATAAACATTTTGAGTACTTAAAAAAAACATTAAAAAAATATGGTCTGTCATTATCTTGGGTGAAATACATTCAAGATGATTCGAAAGATATTATTCAATCAATCAGACAATCAATAAAATCCAATACTATTGTTTTCTCTTTTGGTGGCATTGGTGCAACACCAGATGACTTTACAAGGCAGGCTGCTGCAGACGCTTTTGAACTTCACTTAAGCAGAAATGATGAGGCTGTGAAACTGATTGAAGAACAGTTTGGTGAGGGAGCTTACCCTAAAAGAGTCTTGATGGCAGATATTCCAGAGGGCGCATTATTAATTCCAAATGAGATTAATAAAATCCCAGGATTTAAAATTAATGGTCATCATTTCCTGCCAGGCTTCCCAGAAATGGCCTGGCCAATGGTTGAATGGATTCTCAACACTCACTATAAGCAACTATTAAATCAAAATGACTTTACTGAAGCTTCAATTTGGATAAATGATGTAAGTGAAAGCAAATTGATTGATTTAATGAATGAGATTGTAAAAAAATATCCAGAAATTAAACTTTTTAGTCTGCCGAAATTAAAACCTATGAAGACTATTGAGCTTGGTGTTAAAGGTCCATCAAAATTAGTCCATGAAGCCATGCTAGAAATACAAGTCAAAATTGTAAATTTAGGCTATGAATGGCATAAGTAATTTGAAGTCTTCACTTTTATAAAAAGCCATTTGCCTATAAAATAGGCAACTTTCCCTAAGTAAATATACGACAGTGCAAATAGGCTCCATTTCCGTTAAAAATAATCTCGTAGTCGCCCCCATGGCAGGCGTTACAGATCGCCCTTTCCGCCAACTTTGTAAAAAGTTTGGTGCTGGCATGGCAGTAAGTGAAATGGTGACATCAAATTCACTTCTATATGGCAGCCAAAAAACTCTTCGTCGCGCCAATCACGAAGGCGAAGTTGATCCAATATCAGTTCAAATTGCTGGTGCTGATCCTAAAATGATGGCAGAGGCTGCTCAATTTAATGTGGATCATGGCGCTCAAATTATCGATATCAACATGGGATGTCCTGCAAAAAAAATATGCAATGTGATGGCTGGGTCAGCGCTTCTTAAAGATGAGCCACTTGTGCAAAAAATATTATCTTCCGTTGTAAAGTCTGTAAATGTGCCAGTTACATTAAAAATAAGAACTGGCTGGGATACTCAAAATCGTAATGCTATAGAGATTGCAAAAATTGCTGAAGATATTGGTATTAAAGCATTAGCTATTCATGGGAGAACGAGGGCTTGTTTATATATGGGTCAAGCTGAATATGACACCATTGCCGAAGTAAAACAGTCAGTAAAGATTCCCGTCATCGCCAATGGCGATATCACTTCACCGGAAAAAGCTAAATATGTTTTAGATTACACAGGGGTAGATGGCGTAATGATCGGTAGAGGAGCTCAGGGCAAGCCATGGATTTTTAGAGAAATTGATCACTATCTTAAAACAGGAATGCATTTAGATAATCCGTCTATTGATGAAATCAAAAATACTACCATTGCTCATGTGAATGAGCTTTATAGCTTTTATGGTGAAAATGCAGGATTAAAAATTGCTAGAAAACATATTTCTTGGTACACAAAAGGATTAAAAAATTCTGCAAATTTTAGACACTATATGAACACAATTGAAACAGTCGATGCACAAATTAAAACCATCGAAGATTATTTTAATTTTCTTTCGATCGAATCTCCTTATATAAAGTATGAAGAAGAAATGTTGGTAGCTTAATGGAAAAGAAGACAGATATTCCTGATTGTGTAAATGAATCTCTAGATCAATACTTCAAAGATCTGGATGGCGAACACCCAACGAATGTGTACGACATGGTCATTGGTATGGTAGAGAAGCCACTCATTAGTTACATCATGGGCATTTCAAAAGGCAATCAAAGTAAGGCTGCAGAAATCCTTGGTCTTAATAGAAATACGCTTAGAAAAAAATTAAAACAACATAAGATTGATATTTAGTTATGATTCAAATCAAACGAGCCCTTATAAGCGTTTCAGACAAAAAAGGTATTATCGAATTCGCCAAGACGCTAATTAAATACAAAGTTGAAATTTTATCTACTGGTGGTACAGCAAAATTGTTTGCTGATAATAATATTCCTGTCATTGAAGTAAGTGATTACACCGGCTTCCCTGAAATGTTAGATGGTAGACTTAAAACACTTCATCCAAAGATACATGGCGGTATTCTTGGAAAGAGAGATGACGAAAACCATCTGCAAAAAATGGCTAAATCGAATATACCTTTAATCGATTTAGTAGTAGTGAACTTGTATCCATTTGAAAAAACCATATCTAAAGAAAATTGCCCGCTTTCTGAAGCTATTGAAAATATTGATATTGGTGGTCCTGCAATGATTCGATCGTCAGCAAAAAATTATAACGGTGTGGCGATTGTTACTGATACAGCGGACTACCAACTTATTGAAGATGCTTTGAGGCAAAATAATGGGTCACTTGATCTAGATTTGAGATTGAGTTTAGCCAAGAAAGCTTTTGAGCATACTGCAAAATATGATTCAGCTATTTCGAATTATCTTAATGGACTGGATATAAATAAAAATATAACTTACCCTAACAAACTTAATCTCGCATTTAACAAAAAAATGGATTTACGTTACGGTGAGAACCCACATCAAAGTGCATCTTTTTATGTAGATGAAATATCTAATAAAGGCTCACTGGCAAGCTTTAAACAGTTGCAGGGAAAAGAGCTGTCATACAATAACTTAAATGATGCGGATACAGCCTGGGAATGTGTTAAAAGCTTCAAGCTTCCATCTTGCGTGATTGTAAAACATGCTAATCCATGCGGCGTCGGATCGTCAAAAGACTTATTTGATGCTTATAAAAAAGCATTTTTAACTGATCCAACATCGGCATTTGGCGGCATTATTGCTTCCAATGTTTCGTTAGACAAAAATACTGCATCTCAAATTATTACTCAATTTGTCGAAGTTGTAATCGCCCCATCTTACGATGCTGAATCACTTAAAATATTTGAATCAAAACCAAATATTAGATTATTAAAAGTTTCGCTCGATAATAGCTTTAATGCTTTTGAATTGAAAAAAATTGGTGGGGGCTTACTTGTTCAATCACCAGACAATTTCAATATAGATATTAATCATTGCAAAGTAGTTACTAAACTTAAACCTAATGAAGAACAAATGGCTGACATGCTTTTTGCATGGCGAGTTGCTAAGTATGTTAAATCAAATGCCATTGTATTTTGTAAAAACAATCAAACTATAGGTATCGGCGCAGGTCAGATGAGTAGAGTTGATAGTACCAAGATTGCTTCTATAAAAGCGCAGAGTGCAAATCTTGATTTAACAAATTCTGTGGTCGCTTCAGACGCATTCTTTCCCTTTAGAGATGGGATTGATGTGATTGCCGCTGCTGGTGCAAATTGTGTTATTCAGCCAGGTGGGAGCTTAAGAGATGAGGAAGTCATCTCTGCAGCTAATGATTTAGGTCTTGTGATGTTATTTACTGGATATCGTCACTTTAGGCATTAGTTTATGAAAGTTCTAGTCATTGGAAGTGGCGGCAGAGAACATGCAATGGCATGGAAACTTTCTCATAGCAACAAAATAAATGCTATTTTTATTGCGCCAGGCAATGGCGGAACTCACCTCAATCCAAAATTCAAAAATATTGATCTAACCGATATTAATCTTCTTTCAGATTTTGCAATTAAAGAAAAAATTGACCTCACTATTGTTGGTCCAGAGCTGCCACTTTCCAAAGGTATTGTTGATTTATTCAGATCTAAAAATTTGAATATTTTTGGACCCACTCAAAAAGCTGCTCAACTTGAAAGCTCTAAGGATTTTGCCAAAGATTTCATGTATAGGCACAACATTCCTACTGCAAAATATAGAACATTTAAAATTCCAGATGAAGCGCATCACTATGTTAATGAGCATGGTGTGCCCATTGTTATTAAAGCGGATGGGTTAGCTTCTGGAAAAGGCGTCATTGTTGCACTGACAGTCGAAGAAGCTCATGATGCAATTGACTTTATGCTTGTAGACAATAAATTTGGAGATGCAGGAGCGAAAATTGTAATCGAAGAATTTCTTGAAGGTGAAGAAGCTAGCTTTATGGTGATATGTGATGGCAAAACAATTCTCCCGCTTGCTACAAGTCAAGACCACAAAAGACTTTTAGATCATGATATGGGACCTAACACAGGTGGTATGGGCGCATACTCTCCTGCACCTATAGTTACTAAAGAAATTTATTCTAAAGTCATGGATGAAATTATCTACCCTACTATTAATGGTATGGGTAAAGATGGCATTCCATTTACTGGATTCCTTTACGCAGGTCTCATGATTACTAAAAAGGGCGATGTAAAAACATTAGAATATAATTGTCGAATGGGAGACCCCGAAACACAACCCATTCTCATGAGGCTTAAAAGTGATTTCTTTGAGATTCTATACACAGCAGCTCTCGGGCAAATTGATTCACTAGACATCGAATGGGACACAAGGACAGCACTAGCTGTTGTTTTAGCGTCAGCAGGTTACCCTGAGTCTCCAAAGCTAGATGATGAAATTCATATTGAAGATCGCATTATTCCTGACAGCTATATTTTTCATGCAGGCACTATATACAAAGATAATAAATTTCTGACCTCAGGCGGAAGAGTTTTAGCAGTCACTGCGCTTGGTAATTCAGTAAAAGAGGCGCAACTTAGAGCCTATGAAGCTATTGATACTATTAAATTTAATGGCGCCCAATATCGACACGATATCGGCTATAGAGCATTAAATAATAATTAAATTGGCTAATCAACGCTTAATCCGATATTTAAAACAAGGGGGTGTAATAGCCTATCCTACTGAGTCTTGTTATGGATTGGGTTGTGACCCAAAAAATAAATATGCGGTAGAAAAAATTTTATTGTTAAAAAAAAGAGCTCGATCAAAAGGTTTTATTTTAATTAGCTCCAAGATAAATTATTTGCGTTCATATCTGCAAGATCTTTCAGAGACACAAACAAAAGAAATGATGGGTAAATGGCCAGGTCCTCATACTTGGTTAGTACCTGCGTCTAATTATTGCCCTTCATGGCTAAGAGGGGGAGGTCACAATATTGCCATAAGACTCCCAAAAGTTGAAAGTACTTTAAATTTATTAAATTCAATCAACTTTCCAATCACCTCAACAAGTGCTAACTTAAGCCATAAACAATCTATCAAAACTCTTAGAGCATGTAAAAATTTGTTTAGGAGTAAAGTGAAAATTATTAAAGGAAATATTGGTAGTGAAAAAAAGCCTACAACAATTCAAGATTTTGTTAGCAAAAAAATAATTAGAAAATAATATGATTAATTCAAATATAGTTTTTGAGTACTTTAACAATCTCCAAACAAATATTGTCGAAACACTTCAGATTGTTGATGGAAAAAATTTTATTAATGACTCATGGCAACGAAAAGAAGGCGGCGGTGGAACTTCCTGCCTTTTAGAAAATGGCAATATATTTGAAAGAGCTGGTGTTGGATTCTCACATGTCGTAGGTGACAAGTTACCAGGCTCGGCAAGCGCTGCCCATCCAGAAGCAGCAAATAGGAAATGGGAGGCTATGGGGTTATCACTAGTCTTGCACCCTAAAAATCCATATGCCCCGACGGTGCATATGAATGTAAGATTTTTTATTGCAAAAAAAGATGGTCTTGACGATATATGGTGGTTTGGTGGGGGTATGGATTTAACCCCCTATTATGGCTTCGACGAAGATGCAGTGCATTTTCATCAAACACTTAAAACTATGCTTGATCCATACGATAAAAAACTTTATCCAGAATTTAAAAAGAGTTGTGATGAATACTTTTATCTAAAGCATCGCAAAGAACCTAGAGGTATTGGCGGTATTTTTTACGATGATTTTAATAATTTAGGTTTTGATAAGTCTTTCAATTTAAACAAGTCCGTAGGTGATGTTTTTTTAAATGCTTATCTACCAATTCTTCAAAGAAGAAAAGATATTCATTTCACAGAGAAAGAAAGAGACTTTCAGTTGTATCGACGTGGTCGTTATGTAGAATTTAATTTAATATTTGATCGTGGCACTTTATTTGGTTTGCAATCTAATGGTAGAACTGAATCGATTTTAATGTCGATGCCGCCAATGGTTCAATGGAAATATGATTGGAAACCAGAAACAGGTAGCAAAGAAGAAAAATTATATACATATTTTTTAACGAATAAAGATTGGCTAAGTCATGAATAATCTATTTAAAAAAATTCTTCGAAAAAAAAATATTAACCATAAACACCCAGCGCATTTAAAAAAATGTCTGAGTGCATTGGATCTTACATTGCTAGGCATAGGGTGCATTATTGGCACAGGTATATTTGTTTTAACTGGTATTGCGGCTGCTAATCAAGCTGGTCCTGCAGTTATTTTATCTTTTGTAGTATCAGGCTTTGCATGCGCTTTTGCAGCATTGGCTTATGCAGAACTTTCATCATCAATTGGTGGCTGTGGAAGCGCCTATGGTTATAGTTATGTTGCTTTTGGTGAATTCTTTGCATGGATTATTGGCTGGATTCTACTCATGGAATATGGAATGTCTATTGCTGCAGTTGCAAATGGCTGGTCTGGATATTTCAATAACGCTCTTACCGCTATAGGTCTAGGCCTTCCAGAAGCATTATCAAAAGCTCCTTCATTAGGCGGTATAGTTAATCTTCCAGCAATGGTCATCATACTAATAATTATGTCCTTGCTTATTATTGGAGCAAAGCAAAGTGCTAAATTTAATGCTGTGATGGTTTTTATAAAACTTTTAACCATCACGCTATTTATCTCAGTTGCTATGTTCAATGTGAATCCGGCTAATTGGCATCCCTTTATGCCTTATGGATGGTTTTCGACATTACCTGATGGAAAAACTGTTGGTGTTCTTGCAGGCGCTTCTTTGGTTTTTTTTGCATACGTTGGTTTTGATGCGGTTTCAACCGCCGCTGAGGAGGCAATCAATCCACAAAGAGATCTGCCTAAAGGTATTATTGGCTCACTTGCTTTTTGTACTGTGATATACATTATCGTTTCATTACTACTTACAGGTGTTGTTCCATATCAAGAACTAAATGTATCTTCTCCTGTTGCTTACGCGCTCCAAAAGATTGGATTTCAATGGGCTTCTGCTGTTGTTTCTACTGGTGTTATTGCCGGACTCACAACCGTAATGCTTGTTCTTTATTACGCTTTAACAAGAATTATTTTTGCAATGAGCAGAGATGGATTGCTTCCTCATTCTTTATGCGAAGTGAACAAAAATACCAACACCCCTATAAAAGTTATTGTTTATTGTGGGCTATTAATCTCATTAATTGCTGGATTTATACCACTTGGCACTTTAGCTGAGATAGTGAATATTGGAACATTAGCTGCCTTTGTGATTGTTTCACTGGGTGTCATTTTTATAAGAAAACTTCATAAAAATAATAAGGCAACATTTAAAAATAAATGGCATCCTCTTATTCCTCTCTTGGGAATTTTTTCATGTGGCGCTTTAATGTTTTTCTTACCGGTTGAAACTTGGAAAAGATTTTTAATTTGGGTGTTAATTGGAGTTGTTTTTTATTTTACTTATTCAATAAAACATAGTCACCTAAATAAAAAACCGGCCTAAGCCGGTTTTTTATTTAAGCTCAAAGCTTAATTAAAGTGATAAAACCCATGAAATGATTGTTTTGATATCCTCATCTTTAACTTGTGGGTGAGGCGGCATTGGAACTGGGCCCCAAACACCACTACCACCTGCTTTTACCTTGGCTGCTAATTTTGCTTCAGCACCTTTATCGCCTTTATACTTAGCTGCAACATCTTTATAAGATGGTCCAAGCACTTTTTTTTCAACGGCATGACAAGCTAAACATCCGCTTTTTTGAGCTAATGCTTCAGCAGCTTTAGCATCTGCAGCCTGAGATTGATTTGCTATAAACATACTAACCACTGCCATACTTAGAATCACTGATTTCATATTATTTCCGCCCTTAAATTGGTTTAACAATTCTTATAATACTCCTAATTTTATTTGAATTAAAAGCAATTTAAATAAAATTGTACTATTAATATTCTTGAACTAAATACTCGGCTATTAGGTTATGAGACTCATTCGGGTAGACCATAACACTATTTTCTAGCGCATTAACGCTTTCCACACAGATCATTTTTTTCCATTCATCATCAGTCCCCATATCAACCATAGTTTTAACTTTTTTATCCCACGGCGTCCAAATGACTGTTGATTCACTGTTTTCTTTTTGTACAATAATTTTTCGATCAAATCCCTTATCATGAATCACACATGTATCTTTTGTATTTAAATAAACTCTATCAAATTCAGCATCAAATTTAATTTGATCTTCTTGAGTGAATTTTTTATATCCCTTCGCTTTGTCTGAATAGATTTTATTTTCTAATCCAGTCACTTCAATATTTTCAATATCGCTTATCTGAAAATAAGTGTGATATCCCTCACCAATCAAGAAAGGTTGTTCAGATAAATTCGTTGTTTTAAGATCAAGATGGATTGAACTACCAATCGTAATAGAAAATTCTAAATTAAATTGATATGAAAGCTGTCTATTCACTTCGGGCGTAGGAAGCATTACAAATGTCACTTTAGTAGCTCCACTTTCCAAATCAATAACCTCATTAATACGCCATGGAATAACTCTAGCAAATCCATGCGGACAAAAGCTTCCATCTGTAGGGTGAGCCCCAAACCAAGGCCAACAGATAGGTACGCCGCCCCGAATAGATCTTCCATGCATATACCTCGTATTACTTGAAAGCCAGAGCACTTCATTTTTTATATCATGTGGCTTCCATTGCATAATGTGAGCGCCTTGAAGCGCTATCTTTGCTGAAGCAAGCCCATTATCAATCGTGATAAATTTTAAACCAATTTCATTTTGTGTAATCTTGTAGCTTTCAGAAGCCGATATATTTTTTTCACTTATCATTTTAAAAATTAAATTTCCTCAAGCTTTGAAATATCTCGAATAGCACCTTTATCAGCGCTTGTAGTCATTAATGCATAAGCTCTTAATGCTTGAGAAACTTTTCTTATTCTTGGTTTAGGTTTCCAGGCATTCTTAGCATCAGCATTCATCTTATCTTTTCTTTTAAGAAGGACTGCATCGTCAATCATTAAATTAATTGTTCTATTTGGAATATCAATTTCAATTTGATCGTTTTCTTCAATTAATGCAATTTCCCCTTGCTCAGCAGCTTCAGGGGAAACATGGCCAATACTTAATCCAGAAGTTCCTCCAGAAAATCTTCCGTCAGTTAAAAGTGCACAAACTTTACCAAGGTCTTTTGATTTTAAATAAGTAGTTGGATAAAGCATTTCTTGCATACCAGGTCCACCTCTTGGCCCTTCATATGTGATAACAACGACATCACCTGCAATAATCTTGTCCGCTAAAATAGCAGTAACTGCCTCGTCTTGTGATTCAAAAATACGCGCACGTCCTTTAAATTTCAAAATGCTCTCATCAACACCCGCTGTTTTAACAATGCAGCCATTACGTGCAATATTTCCAAAAAGTACTGCAAGTCCACCATCTTGGCTATAGGCATTTTCTTTATTTCGAATACATCCAGAAGTTCTGTCGTCGTCTAAGTTTGGATAAAGCATACTCTGGCTGAACGCAATAGTAGTAGGTATGCCTCCTGGCGCTGCACGATAAAAGTTTTTAACTTCTTCATTTTTGGTCGTCACAATATCCCAGTGATCTATTGCTTCACCTAAAGTTTTAGAGTGAATAGTAGGTACATCTCTATGAATTAGAGTTGCACGGTCAAGCTCTCCTAAAATTCCCATCACACCTCCTGCTCTATGAACATCTTCCATATGGAACTTATCTGTGGCAGGTGCTACTTTTGCTAAGCAAGGCACTTTTCTTGAAATACGGTCTATATCTTTCATCGTGAAATTAACTTTAGCCTCATGAGCTGCCGCAAGCAAATGAAGAACTGTATTTGTTGAGCCTCCCATAGACACATCTAAAGTCATAGCATTTTCAAAAGCTTTAAAACTTGCAATATTTCTAGGCAATGCACTTTCATCTTCACCTTCGTAATATCGCTTCGCTAAATCAACAATAACTCTTCCAGCCTCTTGAAATAATTTTTTTCTAGCTGCGTGAGTTGCTAAAGTACTTCCATTACCGGGAAGACTTAATCCTAAGGCTTCGGTTAAACAGTTCATTGAATTTGCTGTAAACATGCCTGAACAAGAACCGCATGTTGGACATGCTGATCGTTCAATTTCATCGGATTCTTTATCAGAGACTCTTGTATCAGCACCTGCTACCATCGCATCTACTAAATCTAATTTCTTGATTTCATTGTTCCAATTGACCTTACCCGCTTCCATAGGGCCGCCTGAAACAAAGACTACGGGAATATTAATTCTGAGCGCTGCCATAAGCATACCGGGAGTTATCTTATCGCAATTAGATATACAAACAATGGCATCTGCGCAGTGAGCATTTACCATATATTCGACACTATCCGCAATTAGATCTCGGCTTGGAAGGCTGTATAGCATACCGTCATGCCCCATAGCTATCCCATCATCTACTGCGATGGTATTAAACTCTTTTGCAACACCGCCATGTTTTTCAATTTCTCTTGCTACAAGCTGTCCTATATCTTTTAAATGAACATGCCCTGGAACAAACTGTGTAAATGAATTACAAACTGCAATAATTGGCTTTGTAAAATCACCATCCTTCATGCCTGTAGCACGCCAAAGCGCGCGGGCACCAGCTTGGTTTCTGCCATGAGTAGTCGTTTTAGAGCGATATACGGGCATAATGACCTCTTAAAATTACAATCAATTTAAAGAATTATTTTAACTTATAATGACAACAAACTTATGCTTATTCATCCTCAAATAGACCCTGTAGCAGTTAATCTTGGATCGTTTCAGATTCATTGGTACGGAATTATGTATCTTTTGGCTTTTGTGGGATTTCTTCAGTTAGGTAAAGTTCAAATCAGGACGCGTCCATGGCTATCTTGGAATGAAAAGATGTTGGATGATGCTTTTTTTTATGGTGCTATTGGGGTTATTGCAGGTGGGCGATTAGGTTATATTTTATTTTATCAATTGCAATACTATATAAACCAGCCAATTGAGATCATTGCATTATGGAAAGGTGGCATGTCATTCCATGGCGGATTTTTAGGTGTAGTTATCGCCATGATACTTTTAGCTAAAAAATATAAAGTATCTTTACTGTCGATTTTAGATTTCATCGCACCCTTGGTTCCTTTAGGTCTTGCATTTGGTCGTCTTGGAAATTTTATTAATGCAGAATTATGGGGAAGACCCACACAATTTTTCTTAGGCATGATCTTCCCTAATGTAGACAACTTGGCAAGGCACCCTTCTCAACTATACGAATGCTTTCTTGAAGGTTTTATCATGTTTATAGCCCTTTGGTTTTATTCAAAACAGAAAAGGGAAACAGGCCAGATATCTGCTGTTTTTTTGATGCTATACGGAACTTTTAGATTTTTAGTTGAATTTACAAGGGAGCCCGATCATTTCTTAGGGCTACTATTTCTCAATCTTTCAATGGGACAATGGCTATCCATTCCTATGCTCATCGCTGGTATTTATCTCTTTAAAAAAAGCTAACAACAGCGTTTTATACCACTCCATTTTTTATCAAGTGTTGCTTGATAAAATTGTTGTTTACTCATGAGCTTATGTTTATTTGAACACTGTTTATGATTCATCACATAAAGATCATAGAGATCATCTCCTGATAATCTTCGTAAAAATACATATATTAATTTAATTGCTTTTAGCATGGCTTATTAATTCTTTTTGAAAAATGAAATTCTTAACATATCAATCACTACTGTCCACAAAATAATAAGTAAGAAGAGAGTAATAAAAGCATCTAGTTTTTGATTAAAAATTAACTGATGAGTAATGGAAATTTTACTGTCCTCGATAAGCCCAATATTTATTTTATCTGTCAGATCTCTAGCTGCTGCCAGAAATCCAACTCTAATATCTTGACTAAATATTTTCTGATAAGCAGCAGTAGTGGTCACAATAATTAACCAAATTAAAGGTAGTCCGGTGACCCAAGCGTATTTTAATTTGTTCGATTTAATAAGAATGCCAGTGCCTACAGATAATGCAATCGCTGCCAACATTTGATTCGCAATACCAAATAAAGGCCACAGAATATTTACACCACCATTAGGGTCTATCACGCCGATGTATAAAAAATATCCCCAACAGCTTACAACGATTGCGCTACTTAAAATAATTGATGGCATCCATGAAGTTTGACCAAACTTCGGGTAAATGTTGCCAATCATATCCTGTAACATAAATCTTCCAACACGAGTACCTGCATCTAAAGTAGTGAGAATAAATATTGCCTCAAACATGATGGCAAAGTGATACCACATCGCCAATAAGTTTGTACCAAATGCCTTGCCAAATATATTCGCCATACCCACCGCTAATGAAGGGGCTCCGCCTGTTCTAGCAAAAAGTGATGTTTCACCCATATTTTTTGCAAGCAATTCCATTTCCTCAACTGTCACTTTAAATCCCCATGAGTTTATTTTTTGAATGGCATCGACAGCTTCTGATCCAACAACTCCCACAGGGCTATTGATTGCAAAAAAGATACCTGGTTCCAATACTGTTGCGGCTATTAAGGCCATAATAGCTACGAAAGATTCTAAAAGCATCGCACCGTATCCAATCATTGGAATATATTTTTCGTTATCCAATAGTTTAGGTGTTGTGCCTGAAGCGATTAAAGAGTGGAATCCAGAAATTGATCCACACGCGATGGTAATAAAAACAAAAGGAAATAGACTGCCACCAAAAATAGGGCCTGTACCATCTGTAAACTGGGTCAGAGCTGGCATTTTGATTTCTGGTTGTAAGGTTATAATTGCAACCGCTAGAACAATCACCGTACCTAATTTTACAAATGTCGATAGATAGTCTCTCGGCGCTAACAAAAGCCAAACCGGAAGAACTGCTGCTGCAAAGCCGTAAAAAATAATAGCCCAAGCCAACGTCAAACTATCATGATCAAAATAAGTTCGTAGCGTCTGGGAATGGTCAATTAACCCTCCAGCAAAAACGGCCAAAAGTAATAATCCGAATCCAATTAATGAGGCCTCAAGGACTCTACCTGTCCTAATAGACCTTAAATAAATCCCAATAAAAATTGCGATAGGTATTGTTGCGGCAACTGTTGATGTTGCCCAAGGGCTATGCTTCATGGCATTCACAACCACCAACCCTAAAACAGCAATCAAAATAACCATGATTAAAAATGTACCAATCAATGAAGCAGTTCCACCAATTACACCAATTTCATCCCTTGCCATTTGTCCTAAACTTTTTCCGTTGCGTCTCGTCGAAAAAAATAATGTGGTCATATCTTGAACAGCACCTCCTAATACAGCGCCTATTAATATCCATAACATGCCAGGAAGATAACCAAACTGGGCTGCTAACGTAGGGCCAACCAAAGGGCCTGGCCCAGCAATCGCGGCAAAATGGTGGCCAAATACAATCCATTTATCTGTAGGAATAAAGTCTTTGTCATTTTGCAGTCTTAGAGCTGGTGTTTTTCTATGCTCGTCAATGACTAGAACTTTTGCTGCAATCCAGCTTGCATAGAATCTATAAGCAATCATGTATATACATACAGCAGCAGTAATAAACCAAACGGCGTTGATACTCTCATTGCGACTCAGTGCAATTGTTGAAAATGCGAGAGCCCCTAATAGAGCTAGTAGAATCCAAATTATATTTTTAAAGTATTTTTTAATCACAATGTATCCGATCTGATATCTAAATTAATTTATTGCCTTATATATCTTTGATATACTAACCTCCCACTTAACCTATTAATTATATGCAATTAATAAAAATTAAAATAACTAAATTCATCGCGACTGCGTAAATCTTATCTTGGCATCTCATAAAATAATCATCGGCGTTACAGGAGGCATAGCTGCATACAAAGCAGCTGAATTAACTCGCCTTCTTGTTAAAAACGACTTTGACGTTCAAATTGTTATGACAGAATCTGCGAGTCATTTCATAACGCCTCTTACTTTTCAGGCTCTATCAGGCAAAGAAGTTTTAACGAGTTTATGGAAAAGCAATGCTAATAATGGGATGTCGCATATAGAATTATCAAGGGATTACGATCTCATTGTTATTGCGCCTGCCAGCGCTAACTTCCTAGTAAAATTATCGCATGGTTTTGCTGACGACCTTTTATCGTCTTTGTGCTTAGCAAGAACTTGTCCAATTGCCGTTGCTCCAGCCATGAATGTTCATATGTGGGCCAATGAAGCTTCTCAACGTAATGTTTCACAATTGAAAAAAGATGGTGTGTTGTTTTTTGGTCCCGATTCAGGGGAGCAAGCTTGCGGTGATATAGGGTTTGGAAGAATGATGGATACTGAAGAATTATTCATAACAATTCAAAATCATCTCACACCTAAAATCCTCAAAAACAAAAAGATATTAATTACTTCTGGTGGTTCAATTGAAATGATCGATGACGTGAGAGCGATTACAAATCTTAGCTCGGGCAACATGGGCTCTGCAATCGCTAATGCTGCAGAATCTATGGGTGCATCAGTCACTGTAATTAAGTCAGGCAATCAAAAATTTTCAAAAAATATAAATGTTATTGATGCAAGTAATGCACATTCGATGCATGAAGCTGTCCTTAAGCATATCGATGGACAAGATATTTTTATAAGTGTTGCAGCTGTTTCTGATTTCACTCCCAAAGAAAAATTCAATGGGAAATTAAAAAAAGACAATTTAGATATGACGCTTCAGCTCAAACCTACAATCGACATTCTTAAAGAAGTAGGATTATCTAAAAACAAAATCTTTAAAGTAGGCTTTGCTGCAGAAAGTGAAAATCTCATTGAAAATGCACAAAAAAAACTAAAGACCAAAAATTTAGATTTAATTGTGGCAAATTTAATTCATGAGTCTATGGGTTTACAAGATACTAAAGTTTCAATAATTGGCAAAAACGATGTTATTGATTTACCAAAATCAAATAAAATGGTTGCAGCAAAAGCTATTTTAGAAGAAATAGCTCATCGTATAAATTCGGACAAATAACATGAGCCTAATAATTGATTTTAAAATTTTGGATAAACGTATCGAGGAAATGCTGCCTAATTATGCATCACCAGGTTCAGCAGGTCTCGATTTAAGAGCATGTACTGAGCACGTACAAACGATTAATCCCGGCGAAACTTTTCTTATACCCACTGGTATTTCTATATTTATTAAGGACCCTGCTTATGCAGCCCTCATTCTTCCTAGATCGGGCTTAGGGCATAAACATGGAATTGTTTTAGGTAATTTGGTAGGTCTGATAGATTCAGATTACCAAGGTCAATTGTTAGTTTCTTGCTGGAATCGTGGCGAGAACGCCTTCCTGCTCAATCCTATGGAGCGTATCGCGCAACTGGTCATCGTGCCGGTTATCCAGGCTAAATTTAACCTTGTAGCAGAATTTCCTGAGACAGACCGAGGTGAAGGTGGCTTTGGAAGTACAGGTAAAAACTAACGAATTCACTTGAAAAGACAGTGGGTTATGTGGTTTAATAGCACTCTTTTTCGAAATTATTGTAACAAATAAAGGATTTAAATTATGGCTCGCGTATGTCAATTAACCGGCAAAAAACCAATGTCTGGAAACAACGTATCTCACGCCAATAACAAGACCAAAAGACGCTTTTTACCTAATTTACAAAACCGTAAATTTTGGGTTGAAACTGAGAATCGTTGGGTTTCAATGAGAATTACTAATGCAGCGCTCAGAACAATCGATAAGCTAGGCATTGATGTTATTGTTAAAAAAATGCGTGCAGCTGGCCAGAAAATTTAAGGAATATATATGCGTGAAAAAATCAAATTAGAGTCAAGTGCTGGTACTGGACATTTCTATACCACAACAAAAAATAAACGAACCATGCCTGACAAGATGGAAATCAAAAAATTTGATCCTGTCGTTAGAAAACATGTAATCTATAAAGAAGCAAAAATTAAATAATTTTAAGCTTTAACAAAGACAATAAAAAAGCCAGCATTAGCTGGCTTTTTTATTTATCTGATCGTACTTTATTCTGCTACTACCTCTTCTTTAGGGGCAGGGGCAGGTGCTGCAACTTCAACAATAGGTCTATCTACAAGCTCAACAAAGGCCATAGGTGCATTATCTCCATCTCGGAAGCCGCACTTCAATATTCTTAAATAGCCACCTTTTCTTGTGTTATATCGCGGACCTAACTCAGCAAATAACTTAGTCACAATATCTCTATCTCTTAAACGGCTAAAGGCTAAACGTCTATTAGATAGGGTTGCATTTTTTGCTAATGTAATAAGAGGTTCAGCTACTTTTCTAAGCTCTTTAGCTTTTGGTAATGTAGTTTTAATAATCTCATTTTTTAATAAAGAGGTAGCCATATTTCTCAACATTGCTTGTCGATGACTGCTCGTTCTATTTAGTTTTCTATGACCATTTGCGTGACGCATACTCTTACCCTCAAATTTTTCTTATTTAATGATTACGCTTTTTCTAAACCTGCTGGAGGCCAGTTCTCTAATTTCATACCTAAAGTTAAGCCTTTAGAAGCGAGAACATCTTTAATCTCGTTCAGTGATTTTCTTCCAAGATTTGGAGCCTTTAAAAGCTCATTTTCACCTCGTTGAATTAAATCGCCAATGTAATAAATATTTTCTGCTTTTAAACAGTTTGCTGATCTAACAGTGAGCTCTAAATCATCAACAGGTCTTAATAAGACTGGATCGACTTGAGGCGCTTGTTTAACTTCAACTTCAGTTAAAGCACTTTCCAAGTTTGCAAATACAGAAAGTTGTCCCATTAAAATTCTAGCAGCGTCTCTAATTGCTTGTTCAGCATCAATAACGCCATTCGTTTCAACATCCATGATCAATTTGTCTAAGTCTGTTCTTTGTTCTACACGAGCACTCTCAACAAAATAACTTACTTTGTTGATCGGGCTAAAAGAAGCATCTACCATAATAAAACCTAGAGTTTTATCTTCCTGATTTGATTTTCTTCTTGCTGGAACTGGTTGATAACCTCTACCCATTTCAACTTTAACTTCTAAATTTAATTTTCCGCCTTTTGTAAGGTGTGCAATTAAATGATTTGGATTGATAATTTCAGCATCGTGATTTGTTTCAAAATCAGCAGCTGTCACCGGACCTTCGGTAGTTTTGTTTAATGTGAGAGTTGTCTCAGATTTATTATGAAGCTTTAATGCAACACCTTTTAAATTCAAAAGAATATCAACCACGTCTTCTTGCACGCCATCTAAAGTTGAATACTCATGAACTACGCCATCAATCTTTACTTCCGTAATTGCGAAGCCAGGAATTGAAGACAATAAAACGCGTCTTAATGCATTACCTAAAGTAAAGCCAAAACCTCTTTCCATAGGCTCTAGAGTTACGCGAGCTCTTACCGGGTTTATAACTTCAACATTTACGATTCTTGGTTTTAAATATTCTGTAGGACTATTTTGCATTATGTATCCTTATCAATAATTCTTATTTAATTATTTCGAATAGAGCTCAACAACGAGTGATTCATTAATTGTTGCTGGTAAATCATCGCGTAGCGGTTTGTTTTTAAACGTACCCTTAAGACCTTTTACGTCAACTTCAATCCACTCAGGAAAACCTCTTTGCTCTGCAGCTTCAATTGAACCTTTAATTCTTAATTGTTGCTTAGATGCTTCTGCTACTGATAGAACATCACCCGGCTTAACTTGATATGAAGGGATGTTTACTCTTCGGCCATTTACTAGAAGACTGTTGTGTCTTACAATTTGTCTTGCTTCTGTTCGTGAAGCGCCGATACCCATTCGGTAAGCAACGTTATCTAATCTACACTCTAAAAGCTGTAGAAGATTTTCACCGGTAATGCCTTTTTTTCTATCCGCTTCAGCGTAATAACTTCTAAACTGTGCTTCTAAGATTCCGTAGATTCTTCTGAGCTTTTGTTTCTCTCTTAATTGAACGCCGTAATCTGATAAGCGGCTCGCTCTTCTTTGTCCGTGTTGGCCAGGAGGAAAATTACGCTTTTCAATAGCGCATTTGTCAGTAAAACATTTCTCGCCTTTGAGAAAGAGTTTTTCGCCTTCTCTTCTACATTGACGACATTTAGGATCTAGATTTCTTGCCAAAATAACTCTCCTGTTTCAATGAGCAATTCAATGCTCAACTTATTAAATTCTTCTTTTCTTAGGTGGACGGCAACCATTGTGTGGCACTGGTGTCACATCTTGAATGCTCGTGATTTTAAATCCTGCAGCATTAAGTGCACGCACTGCAGATTCTCTTCCAGGACCTGGTCCTTTAATCTTTACTTCAAGATTTTTTACACCGCACTCTTGAGCCGCTTTACCTGCTGCCTCAGCTGCAACCTGCGCTGCAAAAGGTGTACTTTTTCTTGAGCCTTTAAATCCAGCACCGCCAGATGTTGCCCAAGACAATGCATTACCTTGTCTGTCTGTAATTGTGATGATTGTGTTATTGAAAGATGCGTGAATGTGAGCAATACCTTCTGCCACATTTTTCTTAACTTTCTTTTTTACACGAACATTAGCTTTTGTTGCCATAAATAATCCTTAAACCTTTTTTATTTAGCCTGTTTAATTGCTTTAACAGGGCCTTTTCTTGTTCTTGCATTCGTTTTAGTTCTTTGGCCTCTTACTGGAAGACCTCTTCTGTGTCTTACGCCTCGGTAACAGCTAAGATCCATCAATCGTTTAATGTTCATTGTGACTTCTCTTCGTAAGTCACCTTCAACCTTAATTTTCGCAACTTGATCACGAAGCTTTTCCACGTCAGCATCGTTCAAATCTTTTAATTTAGCAGTCGCAATGATTCCTGCCGCAATACAGATCTTCTTTGCGGTGTTTCTTCCAACGCCATAAATTGCTGTTAAAGCAATTTCTGCATGTTGATGATCGGGTACATTCACCCCAGCAATACGGGCCATAACTTACTCCAAAAAAAATGGCAAATTAAATAAAAAGCCTTATATTTTAACAGGTTGTTGAATTTTTAACAATTAACAACCCACCCTTATCCTTGTCGTTGCTTATGTCGAGGATCTGAGCAAATTACTCTCACAACACCTCTTCTTCTAACAACTTTACAGTTTCGGCATAATGTTTTTACGGATGCGCGAACTCTCATTTTTATACCTCTTAAATTTTAATTAAATATTACTTATTTAACCCTGAACGTAATTCTTGCTCTGGTTAA
>JAPLQN010000020.1 GCA_026399645.1 Candidatus Methylopumilus sp.
CAGGGCGCAGGCAGATTAATAAGGGATGAGTTTGATAAGGGCGTTCTTGTGATATGCGATACAAGGGTTATTGATAAAGCGTATGGAAAAAGAATGTGGCAGAGTTTACCTCCTTTTGCTCGAACGCGAGACGATTTAGAAGTCATCCAGTTCCTAGAAAAAATTTAATTTATGAAAATTTTATCCTTAGATACCTCTACTGAATATATGTCTTTAGGCTTGAAGATTGATGGAGATTTTTATTCTGTCAATATTAAGGCTGGCCAGACGCATTCAGAAATTGTCTTACCAGAAATAAAAAAATTATTAAGCGAACATCAATTAACGACAAAAGATCTTGATGCTATAGCATTTGGCAGAGGGCCAGGCTCATTTACAGGTATAAGAATTGCCTGCGGTATCTCATATGGATTAGGTTATGGTGCGTCGATTCCAGTCATTGGTGTTAATAATCTGTTGGCGCTTGCTGATAGCTCAGGCAAAAATAAAGTGATTAGTAGTATTGATGCCAGAATGGGTGAAATATATTTAGGTGCTTATATAAAAGATAGTAAAACATTTTCAAATCCTATCGTCGAAGGGGTTTATAAGCCCCATGAATTACCTCAGCTTATAGAATCAGGCTGGACCTTGATTGGCAATGCAATCGATACATATGAAAAAGAAATGAAAGATCATTTTGGCCAACAGATAGATGATCTTATGGAAGGCCCATACGAAGTGGTTGAATCTATTTCAAAACTGGCAAAATCTTTCATTAAAAATAAAGCATTCGAGTTGATTAATGCCGAGCCTGTTTACTTAAGAAATAAAGTTGCCTTCACTACAGAAGAGCGAAAAGCATTCAATGCAATTCAGTAAATTTAAGGAGAGTGATTTAAGTACAATTGAATTGATTGAAAATGAAGTTCATGCCTACCCTTGGACGCGAGGTAATTTTTTAGATTCAATAAAATCAAGCCACACATGCTTGATGATGAAGCTTAATGAAGAAATTATAGGCTTCTCAGTCATGATGTTTGTATTAGACGAATGTCATCTGCTTAATATAAGTATAAAAAAAAGTATGCAAAAAAAAGGCTATGGGTCACATTTTCTCAAAGAAGTGATTCGACGGGCAAGGTTAGCTCATTCGAAAACAATCTATCTTGAAGTGAGAACATCCAATCATGCTGCCATTCATTTATATGACAAATATGGATTTAATGAAATGAGCATCAGAAAAGACTATTATCGTGCTAAAGAGGGGCGGGAAGATGCAGTGTTAATGGGGCTCGTAATTTGATGGATGCTGATTATAAGAAAAGAATCTTAAAAGAGCTTGAATTATTTCCTTTGTGGAAGGAAAAAAACAAGCTCAATAACGACCTTCTTTTAAATTTAGATTTAAAGCCTGTTGAGGCTGATTCATTTTTTGCATTCAAAATTAATTGCACAGAAGGGTCCTTATTACTTTTGAGTCAAAATTTCGCATCAGGAACGGAAGAGGTTGCTCAAGACTTGTTTTTAAATATTGCAAAATTTATTTCAACGACGATAGGCATAGACACATTCCAAAAGAGTCATTTGTTAACGCTCACTAAAGATCAATTAAGTGAACTTTGTTTAAAGACCCCCCCAAAGCATGTATTAGCTTTTGGATTAAATAATGATTTGTTTGAAGAATACAAAACAAATGTTTTGATGAATAATGTCACTATGAACATTAAGCATACGGTTGATATTAATCATTTACTGCAAAACCCAAAAGATAAGAAATTGGTTTGGGAAAATATTTTAGAGTTAGTAAAAGCTTTTTAAATAAGAAAGAACATAAATGCTCGCATCAAAATTTTATATTTCAACCCTAAAAGAGGCGCCTTCAGAAGCTGAGCTTATCAGTCATAAGCTTATGATTCGTGCAGGCTTTATTAAGCGTCTGGGCTCAGGCTTGTATTCTTGGATGCCACTTGGTCTAAAAGTATTAAGAAAAATTGAAGCCATTGTGAGAACTGAAATGAACCAGGCTGGAGCGGTGGAGCTATTAATGCCAGCCATCCAACCATCCGAATTATGGGAAGAGACAGGTCGATGGGAGCTTTTCGGTCCACAGATGTTAAAGATTAAAGATCGCCATGATCGAAATTTTTGTTTTGGACCGACACATGAAGAAGTCATCACAGATATCGCCAGAAAAGAAATTAATAGTTACAAGCAGTTACCTCTTAATTTCTACCAGATTCAAATGAAATTTAGAGATGAGATTAGACCTCGATTCGGTGTGATGCGTGCCCGCGAGTTTCTTATGAAAGACGCCTATTCTTTCCATGCATCAAAAACTTCATTGCAAGAAACCTATGACGCGATGTATCAGGCTTATACCAATATTTTTAATAAGATAGGCCTTCAGTTTAGAGCAGTGAAAGCCGATACCGGTGCTATTGGAGGAGACGGGTCTCATGAGTTTCATGTCTTAGCTGATTCTGGAGAAGATGCGATCGCATATAGCTCGGTGTCTAACTACGCCGCTAATATTGAATTAGCAGAGGCAATTCTGCAAGATGATAAAAGACCAGATGCAAAAGAGTCGATGGTTAAATTTGATACGCCGAAACAAACAACATGTGATGACGTAGCAAAGTTAATCGGAGTCTCTATTCAAAAGACAGTCAAAACAATAGCACTCATCAACCAAACCAATGAGGCGAGTGAGTTTTTCTTGGTCCTTATTCGCGGCGACCATGAGCTTAATGAGGTTAAATTAACTAAAGTTAAGGGTTTTGAGAGTTTCCGTTTTGCAACAGAAGAGGAAGTAAAAGACCACCTTAAATGCCCACCTGGATTCATAGGACCTGTAGGAGTTAAATCTTCTATAAAAATTATGGC